>JADFSQ010000157.1 GCA_022560715.1 Bacteroidota bacterium | reverse complement strand
ATCTAATATGTATTCTCCAGAATCGGCTTCATCTAACATACCAATAATATTAAGCAATGTAGATTTACCTGAACCTGAAGAGCCCATTATAGCTACCATTTCACCGTCTTCAATATTTAAGTTAATCCCTTTAAGTACATGTAAACTAGAACCTCCTATTGGATAGGATTTGTGTAGATTGCTTATTTTCAGCATAGTTAGTGTTATTTACAGAGCCATTTTAAAGTTACTCTTTTAATAGCTTTATAATTAGACTGTAAAAGAAAGATTTTGTTACAAGAAATTCTTATAATAAAATGTTAAAAAAACATAACTACTTGTTTTTTAGCTTTCTATACACAAAATAACCTAGCCCTCCAATAAGAATATAAGGGATTATCATTAAATAAACGATGCCGTTATTAATGCCTTTAGCAATGTTTTGTCCTTCCTCGCTCTCTAAAACTGCACGACACATGGCACATTGTGCATTTGTTTGAAGAAAAAAGAAAAAAGAAAAAAGAAAAAAGAAAATCTTACGTTTCATATTAAATGCCTCTCTGTCCTACGGACATTTGATTCATAATTTTTATTTTTATTATCTGTTTCATCGAATCTTCGATTTCTCCAAAAGGAGAGAAAGGATTTGTTTTTTTTAAAATTAATAATAAGGTGAAATCATAATATATACTACAACACCTGAAACAGCGACATACAGCCATAACGGAAATGTAATTCTTGCTATTTTTTTATGCCTTTCAAAATTGTTGGTTATGGCTCTAACATAAGTAATCAAAACAAATGGAATTACTACTACTGACAATATTATATGTGATATTAAAATCGTAAAATACACATATTTTATTGTGCCTTGACCACCAAATTTTGTAGAATCGCTTGTCATGTGGTAGGCTATGTACATTAGTAAAAATAAAACCGAACACAAGATTGCTGTTTTCATTAATCGCTCATGGTATTTTCGGTTTCCTTTTTTTATTTGAAACACTGCCAAAATTAATATTACAGCAGTTACTCCATTAATAGCTGCATAAATTGGAGGCAAAAAAGACAAAGGTGCTACATTTGGGATTTTAATTCCAAATAAAACAGCTACAACAAGTGGAATTGAGATTGAAAGAGTTATAATCCATTTGTTGTATTTTTTTTCGTTTGCTATGTTTTGTTTTTCACTCATTTAATAATTTTTTAATATCTTCTTTTAACATACTAATCTCTTCTAAATAACCTTCATCATCCATCATTTCTTCTTCTGAAATAATACCATTATAATATATTAAAGGATTTCCAGATTCTGTTATTCTGGAACGAATAAACCCATTCTTATCTATCAAAGCAAAATTTCCTGAATGTTCAAATCCACCTTCTACCTCAACATCTTTGGCTGTATATAAATTGAAACCTTTGTTTGCCAAATCGTAGATAGTATCAATATTTCCTGTCATTAAATGCCAATTAGGGTTTGTAATGCCATATTTGACTGCATATTTTTTTAAAACTTCTGGCGTATCATATTCAGGATTTATAGTAAATGAAGCTACTCCAAAATTTTCAAATCCTATAAAACTATTTTGAATTTGAACCAAATTTTTATTCATTCTTGGACAAATAGTTGGGCAGGTTGTAAAAAAGAATTCTACTATATATACTTTCCCTTCGTAATCTTTATTAGTAATTGTTTTTCCTTCTTGATTTGTAAAACTAAACGCCGGTACTTTTTTGGCTTCTCCATTAATCTCCAGAAATGCTAATGGCTTAGCATCATTTACTTGTGTACTAATGTTCTTGCTCCGACTTTCTGTGCGAATCACATCTTTATTAGTAATACGGTTAATAATTCTTGGAATAAATATAATTCCAAACACTAATGTTATTAGTGCTATTCCAACATAAGAATAATTAGTTTTTTTCATCATCTTGTGCTTTTAAAGCATCATCTCTTCTTGATGCAGAATTAAAAGTTCCTTTTCGTTTTTGTCTGTATTCAGTAAATAAAATACGTATATCTTCGCTCATTTTATTTTTTAACACTGCAACTTCTATACAATCATAAGAACTCATTTCGTAAAGTGCTGCTCCCTTTTCTATCTCTCTTTCTGTTCTATCGTCAAGTCGTCCTCGTTGGTTACGCTCTTTATCAACAATAAAAACATGATTTGTAGCAAAATCAGTATTTAAAATTTCTTTGGTTTTAAGCGAATTAAATACCTTAATTATATCTTGTTGGTCTCCATAAATAAAATGCCAATATTTTAATTCATCATATTTCAACAATTCTAGCTTCAATAATTTTACTTGTTCTTCTACACCATTAGGAAGTAATATCAATATTTGAAAACGTTTGAATCCTTTAAATTTATCATAAATCAGTTCTTTTAAATTTAATGCAGATGTTGCATTCTCAATTGGCTCTAAACCGAAAAAACCAAGTACTGTAATATTATTTTCAAGAAGAATCGTTTCACCATCTTCGGTAGCAAAAGCAGATGTTTCGAGAACATCCTTTTTAATACTATCCAAAGCATTATAATTATGTGTTGATGGATACAAAAACAATAGAAAAATGACAGGAAGAAAGAATAATATTAATAATGTTGACGTTTTTTTTATGTTCTTAAAATTCATAGTACAAAATTAAAAAAGACGATTACAAAAAACCGTCTTCTAATTATATTTAACACTTTGACCGCATTTTGTGTAAATTTAAGTCGAAAGATTTAGTGTTTGTTTTTAGTTTTAAAAATCTCGTTTAATGTATCCGTTACTATACACATCAAAAACATAACCACCTTCTTGCAAAAGAATAAACAGCAAATAACATATTAAGAAAATAACCGTCCAAATTACCATACGACGTAAGGCTTTTGTTTCGTCTCGCATGTGCATAAAGTCCCATATAATATAGTATGCTTTAACTAAAGTTAAGATAATAAATATCCAATTAAGGATTTTCATGCCAAAAAAATTAGACAGCAAAGCTTCTGGTTTTGATATTCCTAAAGCAACTTCAACAGTTGTAACAATAGTTAATAAAACTAAAACTCCCCAAATTTTTTGAGTGTTGGATTTAAACTTAATTAAACCTCTAAATATTTCTAAATTATGTGCGTGTTCTGCCATATTAAATTTGTTATCTTATTAAACCAGATAGAAGAATGTAAATACAAATACCCAAACTAAATCTACAAAGTGCCAGTAAAGAGCAACTTTTTCTACCATTTCGTAATTTTTTCTGCGTTCGTAAGTTCCAAGTATTACATTAAAGAAAATAATAATATTAATTATAACTCCTGAAAACACGTGAAATCCATGAAATCCTGTTATAAAGAAGAAAAAATCTGCAAATAAAGGCGTGCCATATTCATTTACATGTAGGTTAGCACCTTCCACAACAATTTTACCATTATCCTTAAGTTGCTTTAAAGAACTTCCTCTTGAGAGTATTGTTTTCTCTCCTTTTTCATCGATAATTTCCGTTCTAATTAAAACATTATCATGAGATTCCAGTCCTTTAATAACCTCTTCTACAGTATATGTTGGTTGTGTCCCCTCGCTTTTAAACCATAATCCATTTTTTTGTTCATGATTAATTCTACCATCATCTTCAGCAATTACAAAATCCCTTAAAGCAACACGTTTAAATATTTTCTCTCCATCTTTTTCAACATATTCGCCAAACTGTAAAATATTTCCTCCTTTTGTTTGTACAGCTCCGTAATCTCCTTTAATAAATGTTGCCCATTCCCAAGCTTGTGAGCCAACAAAAATCATCCCTCCAAAAATTGTAAGTAACATATAAAAAGTCACTTTGGCTTTTTTCATTTCATGCCCTGCATCTACCGCTAAAACCATTGTTACAGAAGACATAATTAAAACAAAAGTCATGAAAGCCACATAAATCATAGGCATAGGCTCATGGTAAAAAGGAATATGAGTAAATACCTCGTCTGCTATTGGCCAGGAATCTATAAATTTAAATCTTGAAAAACCATAGGCTGCTAAAAACCCTAAAAAGGTTAACGCATCAGAAACAATGAAAAACCACATCATCATTTTACCATAACTTGCTTTAAGAGGCTGATTGCCTCCTCCCCAATCTTCACCTTCTGTTCCAGTGCTAACTGTATTATCCATAAATGAATTTTATTTTAAAAAGTTGAACAAAAATAATCAATTTATTTATCTAAAGAAGTATAAAAATAAAAACAAGTATAACCATAAAATATCTACAAAATGCCAGAAAGTCGCAGCAAGTTCAAAACCCAGCATATTATTGGCATTATACTTTTGTTTAAAATGATTATAAATTACTACCAGCAGGCAAATTAAACCTATTGCTACATGAAAAATATGCGCAATAGCTATAATAAAAATAAACGTCATGGTAATATTGCTTGTCGGTCCAGTAAAATTATATCCTAAATCTATAATTTGATTAAACCCTAAAAATTGATTGTAAATAAATACAACACCGAGTATTAAAGTTATCCATAGCCAAATAGTTACAAATTGTCTTCTACTTTCCTTTAAGGCTTTTTTTGCTAAAATAAAAGTAAGACTACTTATAATAATTACAACTGCACTTATAGCAAAAGCATTAGGTAATTGAAAATCTGTTAACCAATCTTCCCTGTTACTACTCACTATATATGCACTGGTTAAACCTGCAAAAGACATAATTAGAGATGCAATACCAAACCAAAGCATCATTTTTTTTGCGCGATTGGTTTTTTCTTTTAGAGTTCCTTCTGTTAAATCCATCTTATCTTATAAATTTATCTAAAACATATATTATTTGTACAAGCGTAATATATATAACACTCGCCAACATTAATTGTCGTGCAGCAATTACAGTCATTTTTTTAAATAACTGAACAGCATAATACAACATTATTAAACCTACTAAAAATACCATTATAGCACCTGCAATAGTTAAATGTAGCCTACCTGTAAATCCAAAAACTGGAATAATAGATACAATAATAGTCCAGACTGTATATAAAATTGTTTGCACAGCAGTACCTTTGTCTTGCTTCCCGGTTGGCAACATATTAAATCCTGCTTTTTGATAGTCTTTATGCAAGAACCAGCCAATAGCCCAAAAATGTGGGAATTGCCAGATAAACTGAATACCAAAAATTATCAATGCCTCATATGTGATATGACCGGTTGCAGCAACCCAACCCAATAAAGGTGGCAATGCTCCTGGAATCGCTCCAACAAAAACTGCAATAGGTCCAACTCTTTTCAAGGGCGTATATACAAAACAATACATCAGCATTGAAAAAATTGATATCGTAAAACTACAGCAGACTACCTCTGCTAATTTCTACGACGGGTTGTATAATTTGAAAGGTGTGGACATGAATGTACAAAGCCTCACCTTCAGGGTTCCGAATACACGTGGATTCAATAACAATACAAACTACCGGTTCAATCAGTTTGTGGACGGAATGGAAAATGTAGCGCCGGGATTAAGTTTTGCGGCCGGCAACATTATCGGATTGTCTCAGATCGATTTGGAAAGTGTGGAATTGCTCATTGGCGTCTCTTCGGCTATGTATGGTGCCGGTGGAATGAATCGTACACTATTGATGACCAGCCAG
>JADFSQ010000156.1 GCA_022560715.1 Bacteroidota bacterium | reverse complement strand
GTTTATCTTTAAGCACCCAATGGGTGCTTTTTTTAAAATTCTATTATTTCTTGAATGGGTTTTTCTTTAACAATAAATTCATGTTCCTTTTTAATTTTTCCGCTTTCATCTAACCAATTTTTGCTACCCCACACATAAGCTTGATTTGATTTAGCGTATTTAATATTTAATATAATATTCTTATCTCTTGCTTTACCTAATTCAACGGCTAACCTTTGGTCAAGCTGTTTGTCAGACCTATCTTTATGAAATGGTCTTAATATTTTTGCGATTTCAGATTTATGTAAAAATCTATTTGCGTCTTTTAAAACCTCTAAAGCTTGGTTTTGAATAGATTTTCCATTCAATTTCAAGCTTGGTTTAATAGTTTCAGATAAATGCGATTGTTGATTTAAATTTTTCTCTGATTTATAACCAAGTGAAATAAGTCTTTCTTCAATAATGTTAAGTCTAGTGGTTATCTTGTTTTTTTCTGCTACTAAAAGTTCAATTAAAATATCCATAATATGTGATTTTATTTTGTTATTACCATGTTTTTACTTACTTTTGTTGTAACAAAAAGGGTAGCGACTTGCACACTATAAGTCCGATGTTTTCAATATCTACTTAACACTTTGCACCTTTTTGCTATCACAACAAAAATCCGTTTTTAGTTTCGCGACTGACGGGTTTTTTTGTTTTTACAACAAATTGATACCACAAATATACATAGTTATTTAATACAATGTACAAGAAATATAAAAAAGTTTTTTTATTTTCATAACTTCGTTTTTTGTTTATATCATATAATGCATTAATCTATTGAATATCAAATATATAGCTTGTTTTATTCTTATTATCCTTTTAGTTTCCTTATTTACCAACAAAAACTGTTAATATCTGTCATATTGTGAGATTATTAAAAATAAAAAAAACGCTATTTAAAGCGCCTCTACCTTTATTTATTATATTTTCTCTACTCTTGTCAGCAAACTAACAATTCTGTTATCAGTTGGCAAAATTCACTTAGCGAGGCTTTCATTCCTACCAAAAACACAGTATTATTGCCATATTTATATATACTGGGTAAATGTTATAGATAACATTAGTAATAATTTTCTAACTTTATTCAAAATTCAAATATTAAGCTCTGTGATTTCAATTTGTGGTGAGATGTATATAGGTGCCATATTTGGGCATCTATATACAACAGGGATAAGATTAAATTGCAAGATTTAATAATTTTTGGTGAAATGATAAAACTAATAGGAATTCCGTTCGATGAGAATTCTTCGTATTTAAAAGGTTCAGCATTGGCACCTTCAAAAATTAGATTAATGGATTCAGAAGGTTCTGCCAACCGTTTTTGTGAGCATGATTTGGAAATAATTGAAGGCGAAAATTACAAGGATTTGGGAGATATGGTTTTTACCAGTAGTAATTCAGAATGGGTTTACAAAAAAATAAAACAAACTATACACAACCAATTGACGACACCTGATAAAATTATTTGTTTTGGTGGAGACCATTCTATTTCATTTCCTGTTATTGAAGCTTATAGTGAAAAGTATAATAATTTAAATGTATTACATCTCGATGCACATTCTGATTTGTACGATAATTTTGAAAACAATCCATTTTCTCATGCGTCTCCCTTTGCAAGATTGATGGAGAAAGGAATTCTAAATTCGTTAACACAAGTTGGTGTTAGAACATTAAATACACATCAAAAAGAGCAAGCAAAAAAATATAATGTTACCGTTATAGAAATGAAAGATTTTAATTTAGATTTTGTAAAAACGCTAAAAGAGCCACTTTATATTTCTTTAGATTTAGATGTTCTCGATCCTGCTTTTGCTCCAGGTGTTTCGCATCATGAACCTGGAGGATTAACCACCAGAACCCTTATTTCTATAATACAGTCAATCAATGTTCCTATTGTTGGAGCAGATATTGTGGAGTTAAATCCAAAGAGAGATATTAATAATATGACAGCTATGGTTGCTTACAAGTTGTTTAAAGAATTAGCATATAAAATGATGAATTAAAAACAACAATAATTAATACATGTAACAAAACTATGAAACCAATCAAAATCATTATCTTTTTGTTATTGATATTTCCTTACTCAATAACAGCACAAAAGAAAAAAAGCAAGAAAAGTAATTCAGAAATCATACAAATTGATGATTCTCTATTTACAGGTTTAAAATTTAGAAATATTGGTCCGTTCAGAGGAGGACGAAGTGTTGCTTCAAGTGGAGTTGTTTCCGATCCTATGACCTATTATATGGGAAGCACAGGAGGAGGTGTTTGGAAAACTTTGGATGGAGGAATAAGCTGGAAAAATATTTCAGATAAGTTTTTTAAAACAGGAACCGTTGGTGCAATTGCTGTATCAGAATCTGATCCAAATGTCATTTTTGTTGGAATGGGAGAACATGCTATCAGAGGCGTAATGACCTCAAGTGGAGATGGTGTTTACAAATCTACAGACGCTGGAAAAACATGGAAACACGTTGGACTGGATAACACGATGCATATTTCGGATGTAATCATTCATCCTCAAAATCCAGACATTGTTTATGTAGCAGCACAAGGTGCTCAATATGGTGATACAAAAGAAAGAGGGATTTATAAGACTGAAGATGGCGGCGAGAATTGGAAAAAAGTACTTTTTGTTTCTGAAAATACTGGTGCTTCTTCGCTTTCTATGGATTTTACTAACCCACGAATTTTGTATGCTTCAATGTGGGAACATCAACGTTATCCGTGGACGATAGAATCTGGTGGCAAAGAGTCTGGAATATATAAATCTACCGATTCTGGTAATACTTGGAAAAAACTAGAAACTGGATTACCAGATACGTTTGGTAAATCTGGTATTTCGGTTTCCAGAGCAAACCCAAATAGGGTTTGGGCAGTTATTGAGGCTGAAGGCGAAAAAGGAGGCGTTTACCGATCGGATGATGCGGGGAAAAAATGGAAACAAATCAATAAAAACAGGATAAATATTGCAAGATCATGGTATTATATGGAAATATTTGCTGACCCTCAAAATGAAAATGTTGTATATGTTTTAAATGCTCCTGTTATGAAATCTATCGATGGAGGCAATACATTTAAACCCTTACCAACACCTCATGGAGATAATCATCATTTATGGATAAACCCAAATAACAATCAGGTTATGATTAACTCGAATGATGGCGGTGCAAATATTTCATTCAACGGCGGGAAAAGCTGGAGCACACAGCAAAACCAACCCACGGCACAGTTTTATCGTGTAATTACCGATAACTTGATGCCTTACAATGTTTATGGTGGTCAACAGGATAATTCAGCAATAGCCATCGCAAGTCGAACGAACGATAATGGTATAGATTGGAAAGATTGGTATAGCGTTGCAGGTTGCGAAAGTGCTTATCTGGCTTTTGACCCTAACCATCCCGATGTAATTTATGGTGGCTGTTATCAAGGTATTATCGAGCAATGGGTGAAAAAATATAATGGAGGCAAATCCATAAAAGAATACCCCGAATTGGGTTTAGGTATTGCGCCAAAGGATTCCAAATACAGGTATAATTGGAATGCTCCAATTATTAGCTCTCCACATGACAGAAATACCATTTACCATGCCGGGAATGTTGTTTTTAAAACACAAGACGGAGGTATGAATTGGGAAGTAGTAAGCCCCGATTTAACCCGAAACGAAAAAAGCAAACACGGCCCTGGAGGCGGTCCTTTTACCAACGAAGCAGCAGGTGGCGAAAATTACAATACCATTACTTATCTTGTTGAGTCGCCACATGAACAAGGTGTGCTATGGGCAGGGACGGATGATGGTTTAATCCATATTACTAAAGACGGTGGCCTAAACTGGAAAAAAGTAACTCCTAAAAACATTAAGGACGGCATTATTAACACTATTGAAGTCTCTCCTCATGATGCTGCTACAGCTTATATCGTGGTAATGCGTTATAAATACAATGACCTGAAACCCTATATTTATAAAACTTCTGATTATGGAACAAATTGGAAATTAATAACCAATGGCATAAACGACCTACATACTTTTGTGCGTGTGATACGTGAAGACCCAAAAATTAAAGGTTTACTATATGCGGGTACAGAAACAGGACTATATATATCGAATAATGATGGTGAAAATTGGCAGAAGTTTCAACTTAACCTTCCTATAGTTCCTATAAACGATTTAGTTATTCAGGATAATGATTTGGTAGTTGCTACCGCAGGAAGATCCTTTTGGATATTAGACGATTTAAGTGCTATTCAGCAATCCAAAGGAAAATTTAGCACTAAAACTATTGAAATATTTACACCTAAAAACACTTATAGAATTTTTGGTAATTCTAGCGAAAAACCTGGTAATAGCATTGGGCAAAACCCAAAACAAGGCGTAACATTCGATTATTATTTAAACCAGAAATCCGATTCCCTTTCCCTTAGTTTAAAGGTGTTTGATTTGCAAGAAAATCTTATTCGAACAATTACAAATAAAAAACAGAAAGATTTTAAATCCTGGCCTGGCGGACCATCAAAACCTGCAGTGCTGCCTTCCAAAAAAGGTCTTAATCGCTTTACTTGGGATTTTAGAAGAGAAACATTGCCATCTATCGATAAAGTTTTTGTTTTTGGAGGGCACCAAGGCTCGAGAGTAGCTCCAGGCGATTATAAATTGCGACTTATTTTAGAAAAAGATTCGGTAGAAACCATTGTAACTATTCTTCCAAATCCTAAAATTAAAGCAACGGCTTCAGATTTTAACCAACAACAAACTTTTTTACAAGACATAGAAACTCAAGTAAAAGACATTCATAATGCAGTAAATGCAATGCGTTCGGCGAAAGCACAGTTAAAATCGTATCAGTTATTATTAAAAGAAAATAAGGAAGCAAATACATTATTAGAAAAGGCTAAAATAATTATAGATAGCATCGATTCTTGGGAACAAAAATTAATTCAACCCAAGCAAAAAACCTTTCAGGATGTCATAAATTTTAACAATCAACTCAATGCACAATTTATGCATTTAAAGAATTATGTCGATACTGCCGACCCAAGATTAACAAGTGGAGCAAAGTTACGTTTGGCTGATTTAAAACAACAATGGCAGGTGTTTTCTTCCGAAAAGAATAGCATTGTTAATGAAGAAATGAAGGCCTTTAACGATTTATACAATTCGTTAAATCTTCCCGCACTTATTATGGAAAACTAATGAAGATTTATTTAGAAACAGAACGTTTGATTTTACGTGAAATTTTACCTACGGATGTCGATGGCATGTTTGAATTGGATGCAAACCCAATAGTACATCAATATTTAGGGAAAAAGCCTGTAAAAACTAAATTGGAAGCTGCAAATGTCATTCAATTTATTAGAAAACAATACAAAGAAAGAGGTATTGGGCGTTTTGCTGCTATTGAAAAATCTTCAGGGAATTTTATTGGTTGGTCTGGTTTAAAATTAAATTTAGATGAAAAGGAAGAACTCAATGGTATTAGAAATTTTTATGATATTGGCTATAGGATTATACCCCGTTTTTGGGGACATGGCTATGCAACCGAATCGTCTTTAGCAGTTTTAGATTATGGATTTAATACACTTGATATTAATACAATTTTTGGTG
>JADFSQ010000155.1 GCA_022560715.1 Bacteroidota bacterium | reverse complement strand
TATTGTGGTTTTTTGGTTTGACAAAGTTTGTATTTGTGTGAGATTATTATAGAAGAATGTTAAATACATTCCAAATGAAATAACAATAACACTTGCAATTCTTAACATTGGTGTGAGCCAATATAATTTTTTAACAAGTTTATTTTGTGAATTGTAGCATTGTTTAAATGTGTCAAAGTCATCAATTTTATAAAAATTGGACGCTTTAAAACTTTCAGCATATTCAAGAATATCAATATTAAGTTGATAATCTTCACGTTGGACAAACGCTTCATTTTCGGAATCAGTTAAATCATTATTCAACCATTTTTGTATCAAGTATTCTTTTTCCATAAATCTCTTTCTTAATTATATAACAACTTAAAAAGATTTTCTCCTGATTATTTTATTTTGAACCCCTCCAATTCAGTTTTTAAAATCTTAAATGCACCATATATTCGGTATTCTACAACTTTTTTTGTTATTCCTAACATCTCTGCAATTTCATTATGTTTTTTGCCTTCAACCTTATTCAATAAAAATGCAACGCGTTGTTCTTCGCTCAAACTTGTCAATACTTTTTTATATCGCTCTAGAAATTGTTCCTTCTCCAAAATAAATTCTGGAGTTTCGTTGGTGTAATGTTTTGGATTTACCTGTTGGTACTTTAATACTACTTTTTGATGTTTTATTTCGTTAAGCATCAAATTATTTGCAACCGTAAATAAAAAAGACTTTGCTTTATTAGGACTTACTTTACTGCAATTTTGCCATAATTTTATAAAAGCATCTTGTACTTTGTCTTTCGGATTAAAAGCTTCGCCAAACTTATAATATAAAAAGTCGTGCAGGTCTTTAGAGTACTTATTAAATACTGAAGAAAATATTGTTTCATCACATATATTATCGTTTATATCTTTTTGCATTAATTGTAGTTTGGAGCCATAAATATAAAAAAAATAAGAACGATGGTAGGAGTTTTAAGAGATAAGCTGTTTTATATAAAAAAATTGATGTTTAATTTTTATAATCTATGTTATGAAAACCCTAATCAAATTTGTATCGATTACCTTTTTTGCCCTTTTATTCTTTACTTCTTGTCAAGATGAAGTACTGGAAGAGACCCGAATTAATGAACAAGAACTTATAGTTGCTAATTCTGAATTGGCAAACCTATTGCAATCAACCGCAGCCAGAGACGGTAGAGTAGATAATATATTGGACAATGCAAATTGTATATCAATTAATTTGCCTGTTACCGTTATTGTAAATGATATTACTATAACCATAAATACATTGGAGGATTTAGAATTAATAGAAGATATTTTTGATGAATTCGAAAATGATAGCGATGTCTTGGAACTTCTTTTTCCTATTACCATAATTTTAAACGATCATGAAGAAATTGTAATAAATAATCAGGACGAATTAGATGCATTTATTGAGCAATGTACAGATCATTCTGATGATGATATAGAATGTATCGATTTTCAATACCCAATTTCGTTTTCTATTTATAATACGCAGTTTCAAATTATAGAAACAGTGTTTATTGAGAATGACAGAGAGTTACACCATTTTTTAGAAAGAATTGAAAACAGCAATTCAGGTGCTCTTTTGGTTAGTTTAAACTTCCCAGTAACTATGGTCTATGCAAATGGAGAAACTATAGAAGTTCATAACAATCAGGAACTGGCAAGAGTACTTAACGAAGCACGTGAAAATTGTGACGACGACGAAGCTTGTCGTAAACAAGCCGTAGATAGGTATTTGCAAGAATGTTATTGGGAGATTCATAGGTATAATGGAGATGATAATTTTAGAGACTTTGATATTTATTTTAATGAAAATGGAGAGTTACTTATTGTTAGTGAAAATTCTACTGGTGTTGCCAATATTACTGGAATTTGGAGTACATCATTAACAGATGCTGGATTAGTGTTAAGTATTTTAGAATTAACAGAATTTGATGAGGCTTTTGGTGGAGACTGGTTAATTGTAGAATGTCATCATAACAAGTTGGAGTTGATTAGAGAAAATTCAACAGGTACTGACAATACACGTATGGTAATTAAGCAAGAATGCGAAGACGATTTAGGGTGTACTGCTCAAGAAGTTAGACATTTTCTTAGAGAATGTCAGTGGTTAGCAGGTTCAAATTTATTTGATAGTGCAAATTCTGGAGCATTCTATTTTGAAGACAATCATGTGTTAGTTGTTATAAACCCAGCTACAAATCAAGAAATAATAGGTACTTGGGCAGTTGAACTTGCAGATGCGGGAATAATTCTTTTGATAGATTTACCAGAACCTTATAATCTAATCTCAAAAAGATGGAAAATTTCAGAGTGTGGTGAGCATAGAGTTAAAATGATTAATGGAGATCACTATATAGTATTTGAAAGAGAATGCCCACACGAATGTTTTGACAGTAGAACCCTTACAGAATGTGATGGAGAAACGGATGATGATAGTGCGATATTTAATTTAACAGCTGCTTTTTCAGATTGCGTTGTGACTGCAATACATTCATTAACATATTATGAAAGTAGTGAAGATGCTGTAAATGGAGTGAATCAAATAGAAGTACCTACAGAATATGCAAATACTTCTAATCCGCAAACGGTATATCTTAAAGTAGAAAATATTAATAATGGAAATTTCGAATTATTTGAAATTAAATTACAAGTAGAATATTGTAACACCACTTGTACTGAATCAGAAGTTGATTCTTATTTGTTGGACTGTGTTTGGAATGTTGTTGATTTTAATGGTAGCGATGATCTATCAGTTTACGATTTAGATTTTAATTCTAATCAAGGAATAGATATAGCAATTTCTGGCACAACAGATGCATTTACAGGATCCTGGTCAATATCACAAACCAATGATGGTGTGTTAATTCAATTTTCAAATATTAATGGACCAAATATTCAAGCCATAAATGGTGATTGGATTGTTACAGATTGTGGAAGTGATAGATTAGTATTACATAATAATTCAGGTGTTACTATCGTTCTGGAACAAGATTGTAATTAATTTTATTAAAGTAAACAACTACCTCATGAGCTATAGTTGTTATTTAGTTATTGGTTAAGTTGAAGGGCTGCATACTTTGCAGCCCTTTTTTGATTCATAACTTTAATTATACACTTCAAATTCATAACTTTGCAACTTTCATGTTCATCGAAGCTCTAGCATAGATGAACTTTAAATTTGTAATAGAAAATGTTTAATAATTTAAGCGATAAATTAGATAAAGCTCTCCACGTTCTTAAAGGACACGGAAGTATTTCAGAAGTTAATGTTGCCGAAACCTTAAAGGAAGTCCGTCGCGCATTATTAGATGCCGATGTTAATTTTAAAATAGCTAAAGAGTTTACCAATAGAGTAAAAGAAAAAGCACTTGGGCAGAACGTGCTTACAAATTTACATCCTGGTCAACTTATGGTTAAGATTGTAAAGGACGAGCTTACCCAACTTATGGGAGGCGATGCCGAAGGTCTTAACTTATCTGGAACACCAACAATTATCTTAATGTCTGGATTACAAGGGTCCGGGAAGACTACGTTTTCCGGGAAGCTTGCTAATTACTTAAAAAATAAAAAATCCAAGAAACCATTATTGGTAGCTTGTGACGTATATCGTCCTGCAGCAATCGATCAATTGCATATTGTTGGAGAACAAATTAATGTTGAGGTTTATAGTGATAAAGGGAATAATGATCCAATTGCAATAGCAAAAGCGGGAGTTAAACATGCAAAGGCAAATGGCTTTAATGTGGTAATTATAGATACTGCAGGTCGTTTGGCAGTAGATGAGGTAATGATGACTGAAATTTCCAACATTCATAAAGCTGTAAACCCACAAGAAACCTTGTTTGTTGTAGATGCTATGACAGGTCAGGATGCTGTAAATACCGCAAAAGCGTTTAACGACATACTTAATTTTGAAGGTGTCATCCTTACAAAACTTGATGGAGACACTCGTGGTGGAGCAGCAATTTCTATCAAATCTGTTGTAAATAAACCTATAAAATTTATTGGTACTGGCGAAAAAATGGAAGCTATTGATGTGTTCTATCCTTCTCGAATGGCAGATAGAATTCTCGGAATGGGAGACGTTGTGTCTTTGGTTGAACGTGCTCAAGAACAGTTTGACGAAGTAGAAGCGCGTAAACTCCAGAAGAAAATTGCCAAAAACCAGTTTGGATTTGACGATTTTTTGAAACAAATTCAGCAGATCAAAAAAATGGGAAGCATGAAAGATTTGATGGGAATGATTCCTGGAGCAGGGAAAATGATGAAAAATGTTGATATTGATGACGATGCGTTTAAAGGTATTGAGGCAATTATTCATTCCATGACACCAAAAGAACGTACAAATCCAACCATTTTAAATGCAAGTAGAAAAAAACGTATTGGCAAGGGTTCAGGAACTTCAGTACAAGAAGTGAATCAGTTGCTAAAACAATTCAACCAAATGAGTAAAATGATGAAAAAGATACAAGGCGGAGGTGGAAAGAAGATGATGCAAATGATGCAGAATATGAGGTAGTTTTGTCTGCAGTTAGCAGTCTTCAGTCCACAGTCTTCAGTAAAAAAATCTATATTAGTAAATAAATGGGATTTAAAACATTACTGGCATATCAGAAAGGGTTTGAACTAGCGATGGAAATTTTTCATTTATCAAAAAGCTTCCCTATTGAAGAAAGATTTGCCTTAACTTCCCAAATAGTTAGATCGAGTAGAGCGGTCTGTTCAGCGATTGCTGAAGCATATAGAAAAAGACAGTATGTAAAACATTTTAAGAGTAAGCTCTCGGATGCAGATAGCGAGAATTCTGAAACTCAACTTTGGTTGGATTTTGCAGATGCATGTAACTACTTGCCAAAGAATAAAAAAGAAGAATTAGAATCTAAAAGCAAAGAAATAGGAAAACTAATAAATTATATGATTAATAATCCGGAGAAATTTGGACTGTAAATTCAATAAAAAATTAATAACTGCAGACTGAAGACTGTGGACTGAAGACTTAAAAAAACATGACTCTTTTAGACGGAAAAAAAACAAGTAGCGATATTAAAGACGAAATTGCTGAAGCAGTAAAAAAACTAAAATCTGAAGGCAAAAAAACGCCACATCTTGCAGCAATTCTTGTGGGTACAGATGGCGCAAGTATGACCTATGTAAATGCAAAAGTAAAAGCCTGTAATTTTGTTGGTTTTAATTCTACTTTAATTGATTTACCTGAAAATACTTCAGAAGAAACGTTATTAGAAAAGATTCAAAAACTCAATAGCGATAGTGATATTGATGGCTTTATCGTACAGCTTCCCTTACCAAAACATATTGACGAACAAAAAGTGTTAATGGCTGTACATCCAGATAAAGATGTTGATGGTTTTCATCCAACAAATGTTGGTAGAATGACTTTAGATTTACCTTGTTTTTTACCTGCAACGCCTTTTGGAATTATGGAATTGTTAGAACGTTATAAAGTAGAGACATCAGGTGCAAATGTTGTAGTAATAGGCAGAAGTCACATTGTTGGTCGGCCAATGAGTATATTAATGAGCCAAAAGCGAAACGCAGGTAATGCAACTGTAACGGTCGCACATAGCCGAACTAAAAATCTATCTGAAATCACTCAA
>JADFSQ010000154.1 GCA_022560715.1 Bacteroidota bacterium | reverse complement strand
AAAACGATCCGTGCTTTCGCTTGCATCGGGCGCCACGAGCATTCCGTGATGTACATTGCCGTCACGCCGCGCAATCATGTTGACGACTGCCCTCGCGTATGAATCCGCAATAAGCTGTTTCTCTTCGTCGGGCAGCCATTTGGCAAGCGTTCTGCTGGAAGGCAGAAATAGTATTTGGGATTTAAATCGCTATTAATCAGAGTGTTTAAATTGAATGTTTTTATGTTCTATAACCTATAAAACAGATACTATTTCATACATTTAGTAATTAAACACCTACAATATAAGAGTATTTTTTTAAATAGAAAAATTGAGTGTTATTTAAATACAGATTTAAGTAACTATATTACTTTAAACTTGCTTTCATCAATTCTCTATTCATACGAGCAATAGTTTCTAACGAAATTCCTTTAGGGCATTCAATTTCGCAAGCTCCGGTATTTGAACAGTTACCAAAGCCTTCCAAATCCATTTGTGCTACCATATTCAACACACGATCTGCAGCTTCAACTTGTCCTTGAGGCAACAATGCATATTGAGATACTTTAGCGCCAACAAACAACATTGCCGAAGAGTTTTTACAAGCGGCTACACAAGCACCACAACCAATACAAGTTGCCGCATCCATAGCTTCATCGGCTGCATGTTTTGAAATAGGAATTGAATTTGCATCTTGCGTGTTTCCTGATGTATTTACCGAAATATATCCTCCTGCTTGCTGAATACGTTCAAAAGACATTCTGTCAACCACTAAATCTTTAATCACTGGAAATGCTTTTGCTCTAAAAGGTTCAATAGTAATAGTATCGCCATCTTTAAACATTCGCATGTGTAACTGGCACGTAGTTACACCTCTGTCTGGTCCATGTGCCTGCCCATTTATGTACATAGAACACATACCGCAAATACCTTCGCGACAATCATGGTCGAAAGCAACAGGGTCGTCTCCAGAATTTATCAACTGCTCATTTAAAACATCCATCATTTCTAAAAAAGACATATGTTCTGAAATATCGGCCACTTTATAATCGACTATTTTGCCTTTAGTGGCAGCATCTTTTTGTCTCCAGATTTTTAGTGTTAAATCCATTTAGTTATTGGTTATTCATTATTGAGTTATTAAGTTATTAAGTTATTTGGTTATTGAGTTATTTGGTTATTGAATGACTTATTAACACAATAACTTTATTTTTCTTTTTGATTCTTTAAATATTTAATGTATCCATTTAAAATCAAAAGTGTTTTATTATGTATAATTCTTAATTCTTTTAAATTTTCTTCTGAAATATAGCCTTCATCCAAAGCTATAATTCCATGATCTAATGTTTCATCTAAAGAACCTCTAGCGATTCTACAAAACTGAATGTTTTCTTGAAAGTGAAACCTTCCATAGCCTTCAGCAATATTATTTCCAACTGAACGAGCATATCTTTTTATTTGACTTGTTAACTCATATCTTTCAGAATTTGGTAGTTTAGAAATAATAGCATCTTTTACAAAATTTCGCAACTTTCTTGACTCTTTCCAACATCCTAATTCTTCAAACGATTTAAAATTACTCACCTTAATAACTTATTAACCCAATAACTATTTATAACTACGTTGCTTCAATTCAATATCATTAAACTCTAATTCTTCTTTATGTAAAATGGCATCACTTGGTTCGCCTTTATATTCCCAGGCTGAAACATACGCATAATCGTTATCGTTACGTTTTGCTTCTCCTTTTTGTTCTCCTTCTAACTCTACAGATTCTTCTCTAAAATGTCCGCCACAAGATTCATTTCTTTCTAAAGCGTCTTTAGCAAATAATTCTCCGAGTTCTAAAAAGTCGGCAACACGACCTGCTTTTTCCAGTTCAGGATTCATTTCATTTGCGTTTCCAGGTACTTTTACGTCTTTCCAGAACTCATCCCGAATGGCTTTAATTTCTGTCATGGCTTCTTTTAAATGTTTTTCGTTACGAGCCATTCCTACTTTGTCCCACATTATTTTTCCTAATTTCTTATGAAAATAATCTACCGATTTGCTTCCTTTATTATTAATGAAAAAACTTATCTGCTTAGAAACTTCTTTTTCAGCTATTTCAAATTCTTTGGTTTCTGTGGAAATTTTTCCAGTTCTAATATCTTCCGACAGATAATCACCAATTGTATAAGACAACACAAAATAACCGTCGGCTAAACCTTGCATCAATGCCGATGCACCTAAACGATTTGCTCCATGGTCGCTAAAATTGGCTTCACCTATACAATATAAACCAGAAACGGTTGTCATTAAATTGTAATCTACCCAAACACCACCCATTGTGTAATGTGTTGCTGGATAAATCATCATTGGAGTTTTGTATGGATCCTCGTCAACTATTTTCTCATACATTTGGAATAAGTTTCCGTATTTTTCTTCAATAACTGATCGACCTAATTCGTATATTTTTTTTTCGGAAGGATTAGAAATACCATGAATTTTTACTTGTTCTTTTCCGAAGCGGTTAATAGCAGATTTAAAATCTAAATACACCGCTTCTCCAGTTGCATTTACACCATAACCTGCATCACAACGCTCTTTCGCAGCTCTTGAAGCCACATCACGAGGCACTAAGTTACCAAAAGCCGGATAACGACGTTCTAAGTAATAATCTCTTTCTTCTTCAGACAAATCGGTTGGTTTTTTACGACCTTCTCTAATTGCCATGACATCATCCATATTTTTAGGCACCCAAATACGTCCATCATTACGTAAGGATTCAGACATTAATGTAAGTTTAGACTGGTAATCTCCCGAACGCGGAATACAAGTAGGATGAATTTGAGTATAACAAGGGTTTGCAAAAAAAGCGCCTTTTTTATGAATTTTCCAAGCCGCTGTAACATTTGAACCCATTGCGTTTGTAGATAAAAAATATACGTTTCCGTAACCTCCTGAAGCAATAACTATGGCATGAGCCGAATGTCGTTCTAGTTCTCCAGTAATTAAATTACGCGTAATTATGCCTCGTGCTTTTCCTTCAACAATAACCACATCAAGCATTTCGTGACGGTTATACATTTCAATTTTACCACGAGCAATTTGACGGTTCATTGCCGAATATGCTCCCAATAATAATTGCTGTCCTGTTTGTCCTTTGGCATAAAATGTTCTTGAAACTAAAACGCCTCCAAAAGAACGATTATCTAATAGCCCTCCATATTCACGTGCAAAAGGCACACCTTGTGCCACACATTGGTCAATTATATTTCCAGACACTTCAGCTAAGCGATGTACATTGGCTTCACGCGAACGGTAATCGCCCCCTTTAACAGTATCGTAAAATAAACGATAGGTTGAATCGCCATCGCCTTGGTAATTTTTTGCTGCATTAATTCCGCCTTGAGCGGCAATAGAATGGGCGCGACGTGGTGAGTCTTGGTAGCAAAACGCTTTTACATTATAACCTAACTCGGCCAATGTTGCTGCTGCTGAACCTCCTGCTAAACCAGTACCAACTACAATGATATCAATATTACGTTTGTTGGCTGGATTTACTAAGTTGATTTTATCTTTATATGTTGTCCATTTATCTTTAATTGGACCTTGAGGTACTTTTGAATCTAAAGCCATAGTTGTACAAGATTAATGAATGTGATTAAAGTGATGATAAAGTGCAATAAAAATAAATCCTAAAGGGAGAATTATAGAATATGCTATGCCAATATTTTGTAATATTTTCTTTCTGCCTGCAGTTGCTCCCATAGATTGAAATGCTGAAGTAAAACCATGTAATAAATGTAATGCTAAAAACACAAATGCTATAACGTAAGCTCCAACTCTAACAGGATTTAAAAATTTTTCCTGAAGCTCATGGAAATATCTGTAACCATCTACACCTTCATGTAACCCAGACCAATCCCCTTGAATAAATTTGGTGTTAATTTCTGGAAACCAAAAATCTATAAAGTGTAAGATAAAAAACGCTAAAATTACCAATCCACTCCAAATCATATTTCTACTCATCCATGTAGAATTTGCACTTCCTTTATTTTTAGCATAACTTATTTTTCTAGCATTCCGGTTTTTTAGTTCTAATACAAAACCCATTACAAAATGAAAAATCACTCCAAATAATAATACAGGTTGCAAACCATATTGAATTAATGGATTTGTTCCCATAAAGTGTGATACTTCGTTAAAAATATCCGGACTAAAAACCGATAAAATATTTATGGCAAAATGTTGAAGTAAGAAAAACATGAGGAAAAATGCCGAAAGTGCCATAGCTACTTTTCTTCCAATCGAAGATTTAAAAAATCCGCTCATTATTTTGAAGTTAATTTATAAGCAACAAATGTAAGACTTCTTGTGTAGTCGTAAAATGATTTTAGTCATTAAATCATTTATTTAAAGATGAGTTTAAAGAAATCTGTAAATTCTTGCTCTATTTAATTTCAAGCATTGTTTTTTCTGTTTCAATCATAATTGTATATTTTCCTTTTGGTAAATAATATTTACCGTTTTTAGCTTTATTAACTTCAAGATCGGTGTTTTCTTTAAGTAATGCCTTTTTCCCGAATTCTGTAAGTGTTAAGTCATAGTCCACATAATTAAAACCCTTATCGGCTTCAACGGTTATTTCGCTTAGTTCTGAATTATTTTCAGACAGTATTTTAATAGTTTTAGTCCCTTTTAAATTAGTGTAAAATTTTATAGCGAGTTTTGGTTCATTTGTTTTACTCCATTTGCTACGAGAACTTCCCCAACGTGAAGAATACCGTACACTTTCAGTTTTGAAAAGTAGTATAGATACATTCATTTTTGATGCATTCATTTGTTGTAAAGGCGCAATATTAGCTTTATAAATGCTTCTTCCGTGAGTTCCTAAAAGAATATCTTTTGCTTCAGCCTGTACAGCAATATCATGAACCGCTACATTTGGCAATCCTTTACTAAAAGCTTCCCAAGAAATTCCTTGATTAAACGACACATAAGCACCATTATCTGTTCCGAGATATAAAAGATTTTCGTTTTCAGAATCTTCTCTAATCACATTTACTGGTGACATTGGAATATTAGAGCTAATGCTTTTCCATGTTTGTCCATAATTTTCACTAACATAAACATAGACTTTAAAATCATCCCATCTATAGCCATTTAAAGTAACATAAACGCGTTCTTTTTTGTGTTGCGAAGCCACTACTCGTGATACCCAAAGATCTTTTGGAAAAGCAGTAGAAATAGTGTCCCAACTTCCGCCTCCATTTTTGGTTATATGCAATAATCCATCATCGCTTCCTGTGTAAATTAATCCAAACTTAAAAGGCGATTCGCTAATAGTAGTTAAAGTTCCATAAGCCACATTGCCTTTCTTTCCTCCATTGGTTAAATCGCCACTAATAGATTCCCAATCGTTTCCTTGATTCATAGAACGCATTAATTTATTTCCACCGAGATATAAAATATCCTGATTGTGAGGTGATAATAAAATTGGCGTTTGCCAATTAAATCGATACGGATTATCTCCTAACTCGTGCTTTATTTGTAATCGAATTGTTTTCTTCGTTTCTCTATTAATTCTAAAATAATTCCCAAACTGAAATCCAGTATAAACAATATTCGCGTTTCGAGAATCTACCTGTACTTGCATACCATCGCCTCC
>JADFSQ010000153.1 GCA_022560715.1 Bacteroidota bacterium | reverse complement strand
ATTTTGGAACACTACACAACTAAACCACCTAAATTTGAGATTTTAATTGTTGTTGCTGGGAGAAATTGATTTGTTTATCCTATAATTGTTTTTGATTGAAAACCTTTTATTAAAATATTGTTTTTACTCATTAACAATATTATCTATCCGTATTTTCTCTATTTACCATTCTAATTTCGTTATAGGTAAATTTATCGTCAATCTTATTTTTTAATTCGGAAATGCTTTCAAAAGGTGTACCTTTAATTAGTTTTTTAAGTTCTAGGTATTTTTCTTTAGGCATTAAGTCTGTGATTTTTAATTCTCCAGTGACAACAAATTCTATAAGGTGTGTTTCTATGGTACCACTAACCAAGCCTCGTTTTTTAGCTATTTCTTCAATGGTCAATCCATCTTTAAAAAACTGAAATGATATTAAATGTGTCTCTCCTTTTTTTGGAGCTGTATTTTCTGTTGCATCTTCTTGAGGTTCAATATCATTTTGTTCACAATATCTTTGAATAGCTTCCAGAATCTTATCACCATATTTTTGCACTCTAATTTTCCCCATTCCGTTTATAGCATGAAGTTGCTTTGGTGTTGTTGGCAATAGCTTACACATTTCATATAATGATTTTTGATTAAAGATATGATAATGTTCTACATCTAATTCTTCAGCAAAAGCAGCTCGTAAGCCTCTTAAAGCAGTAAATAAAACAGGATGCTTTGTTGTGGCAGTATATTCTTTTTTAACAGGAGCAGCTTTGCTTTTTTGCAAGATTGCTTTTGCTCGTAATTCTAAATATTTGGTAGTCGTAAAGCCTTCTTTTAATCCGTAAAGGCAAAACAACTTATTTGTTAAGTGTTCGTCAAGTAGTTGCAACTGTTTCTTAAAATCTTTTTCAACAGCTTTGTTTTCGGTTGAATAGGTAAGTTTATCTAAAGGTATTTTAATATTTTCTTCAGTAAATTTTATAAAATATACAAGTGCTTTTTTAATTCTCTCCCGAATAACACTATCTTTTTCGGGCTCTAAAATGTCTTCACATAAATTTTTTAATTGAATACCAAAACTGTTACTAATCTGTAATAATTTAGTAATCCCTTCGTCTTTAATATGAGTTAGTGGCTCAATGATATGTCCTTGCAAACTGGTTTTATTGTTGTAATAAATGTCTATCAAACGTTTTACAGGATATAAAAAGGCGTAGAAACCGAACAGTTCTTTGATGAGGTTAAGCTGAAAAATTTTCTGTGATTCATTTAGCGTATCTGTATTGGGTTGATTTTCTTCTACATTTTTATTGAATGAAATCACTCTGGTGTCGCTAATAATATTGGTCGTATTAATCGGGCTTTTTAGCACAATACCTTCAAGGGTTCTGCATCTACTCAAAGCAACGTAAGTTTGTCCGTGAGCGAAAGAAGCTTTGGCATCAATAATTGCTTTTTCAAAAGTTAACCCTTGACTTTTATGAATGGTAATTGCCCAAGCCAATCGGAGTGGAATTTGCGAAAAAGAACCTGTGATATGTTCTGAAATCTCTTTGGTATCTTGATTAATGGAATAGTTTACATTCTCCCAAGTTTCAGCAGTAGTTACAATATCTTCATCATCTTCTGGGCAGGATACAATTGCTTCACCTTTAGACAAGGAAATAATTTTACCGATTTTACCATTAAAATATCTTTTTTCGTGTGAGCTATCATTCTTAATAAACATCACTTGAGCACCTACTTTTAGTTCTAATTTTTCGTGAGTAGGAAAAGAATATTCAGGAAATTTACCTTCTACTTCAGCTTTAAAAGTAAAAGATTTGCTTTTTATTTTTTTTAACTCCTCTAGATTCATATCGTTAGCTCTGTTGTTATGAGTCGTTAAAGTTATAAATCCATCATCTTTACCTGGCTTAAAATCTGGAAGGTATCGTGCGTTTAAATCGTCTGCCGATTTTTGAGAGAGTTTATTATTTCTAATTTCGTTAAGTATTTTGATAAATTTCAGATTATCTTGCCTGTAAATATGCTTCAATTCAATATTTATGACATTGCACTGCTTAAAAGCCTTACTACTAAAAAAATACGGTGTTGTGTAGTAGGGACTTAACAACTGCCATTCGTTATCTTTTACTACTGGCGCCAGTTGTTGCAAGTCGCCAATCATTAGCACTTGTACGCCTCCAAAAACTTTATTTCTGTCTTTATAACGCCGTAAAACCTGATCGATACCATCTAGTAAATCGGCACGGACCATACTAATTTCGTCAATAATTAATAGGTCTAAAGAACGAATGACATCTATTTTATTTTTGCTAAATTTTCGTTGAAAATTAGTCTCTTTAGTTGCAGCTTTCAACAGTGATTCTTCAGGTAGAATTGGACCAAAAGGCAGCTGAAAAAAGGAATGGATGGTTACGCCTTTGGCATTAATTGCAGCAACACCAGTTGGAGCTACAACAACTAATCGTTTTAAAGATTCGGCTTTTATAGTATGTAAAAAAGTCGTTTTTCCTGTACCTGCTTTTCCTGTTAAAAAAATAGACCTGTCCGTTTTATTAACAAAATCCCAAGCCAATTCGAGTTGTATGTTTTTAGACATCTATCACAAGTACTTTATTTATAGGCGTTTCTTTTTAACTATATTATCCAAAGTTATTATTCGTTTATTCATAGCAAAAAAATCAAAAATCGTCAATCAAAAATCTAACCATGTTTCCCTTTTTCCCAACCATGTTTCCCTAAATATTGTTCGCCACTTTCAACAGCTCCATCTTCTATACTTGTTCCCATGCTATCATTCCATCTATTCAAATATCCAAACAACGAAATTACACCAAGCATTTCTACTATTTCGCCTTCGTCCCAATACTTGTATAATTCTTCTTTAATCTTTTCATCGACTGAATTAGGTATTTGCGAAGCAGCTAAAGAAAAATCAAGTGCGGCACGTTCAGCATCCGAAAAAGCAGGATGAGTTCTATATTCCCAAATATTATCTAATTGTTCTTGTTCGGCTCCATAGCGTTCGGCAGCTCTTATGGCATGTGCTTGGCAATATCTGCAGCCAGAAGAGTTGCTACTTACCCAAGCAATCATACGTTTTAAAGCTGAAGTTACTCTGCCTTCATTTGCCATAACGGCTTTATTTAAGTTGATAAAGGCTTTACTAATTGCAGGACGGCGCTGCATGGTAAGGACTGAATTTGGACAGAAGCCAAGTGTTTCATTAAAGAATTCTGCGAGTTCTTGAGTCTCTTTATTATAGTCTGCTGATAAAGGTGTCACTAAAGGCATTTTATTATATTTTATAAGTTAATTATTGGTATTTTTGAATGAACAAGAAACAAAAAATTCTTTAAATATGTCGAATATAGTTACAACACATTGGAAAGGTAATATGGTGTTTGAATCTGATAATCCAAGTGGTAAAACAGTTGTTATGGACACTAATGTAGAAGGAAGCGACACACGTTTTGGACTATCTCCAAAAGCAATGATGCTTTCAGCTATTGCAGGTTGTTCAGGAATAGATATTGTACCACTACTTGACAAAATGAGAGTTGTTATTGACGATTTTAAAATGGTGATAAAAGGCGAACTTACCGACGAACATCCAAAATATTATCATAGAGTAAATGTTGATTATCATTTTTATGGGAAAGATCTAAACGAAAAGAAGATTAATAAAGCAGTCGACTTGTCTGTTGAAAAATACTGTGGTGTCATGGAAATGTTTCGCCGATTTGCTGAAATAAAAACGAATATTCATATTCATAATAAATAATTCGATGCTATGTTGAGTGTAGTCGAAACATCCCAAATAATTAAAAGAGACTTTACGCTTGTATCTGCTGACATTATCGAAATTTATAATACCAACACTATTTTAGTTTTGGAATTTGTACATTGATTTTTGAATTTTTTTTCTAAAAGAAACTATGCGTTGGACACTAAAACCAAAACCTGAAGTTAGAAAAGTAGAAGACTTACAAAAAGCACTTCAAATAGATGCTGTTACTGCAACGCTGTTAATACAACGTGGCATTGAAACTTATGAAGAAGCTAAAACCTTTTTTCGTCCAAGTTTTGAAGATTTACACAATCCATTCTTAATGAAAGATATGGATAAAGCGGTTGAAAGAATTGAGCAAGCAATAGCGAACAACGAAAACATTTTGGTTTATGGCGATTATGATGTTGACGGCACAACGGCTGTAGCATTACTGTCTTCCTATTTAAAAACAAGAACAGAAAATGTTGCCACCTATATTCCTGATCGTAACGATGAAGGATATGGTATTTCGTATAAAGGCATTGATTTTGCGAACGATAACGATTTCTCATTAATTGTTGCATTAGATTGTGGTATAAAAGCGATAGACAAAGTTGCTTATGCTAAAGAAAAAGGTGTCGATTTTATTATTTGCGATCATCACAGACCTGGAAATGAAATTCCAAAAGCTGTTGCAGTTTTAGACCCAAAACGAGCCGATTGTAATTATCCGTATAAAGAATTATGTGGTTGCGGTGTAGGGTTTAAACTCGTTCAGGCATTAGCTTCAAAAGAAGGCAAAACAATTGAAGATTTAGTTGAATATCTTGATTTAGTTGCTACGGCAATTGGAGCAGATATTGTTCCTATAACTGGCGAAAATAGAGTTTTGGCTTATTTTGGCTTACAAGTAATAAACGAAAACCCAAGAATGGGTTTTAAAGCGATTATTCAACACATAAAAAAGGATAAGCTCACAATTACTGATGTTGTTTTTATAATAGCACCTCGCATTAATGCTGCAGGACGCATGAAACATGGTATTCATGCAGTAACCCTATTAACCGAAACCAATTATAATCTCGCAGTACAATACGCCATTGACATTAATCAATTTAATACAGACAGACGTGAAGCAGATAAACGAATTACTCAAGAAGCTCTTAATCAAATTGAAGAACAAAAAGAACAGGAACGGTTTACTACTGTTGTTTACAATGAAACTTGGCATAAAGGTGTTATTGGTATTGTGGCTTCTCGACTCATAGAAACCTATTACAGGCCAACGCTTGTGTTTACTAAAAGCGGAAATAAATTAGCAGCTTCAGCACGTTCGGTAAAAGGCTTTGATGTTTACAATGCGTTGGAAGCATGTAGTGAGCATATCGAACAATTTGGAGGTCATAAATACGCAGCAGGATTGACCTTAAAGGAAGAGAAATACGATGCATTTAAGCAGAAATTTGAAGAGGTGGTTTCAGCTACAATAGACAAACACTTACTTACTCCTGAAATAAGTATTGATTCAGAAATTAATTTAAACAGCATTACACCAAAATTTTATAGGATATTAAAACAGTTAGCACCTTTTGGACCTGGGAATATGACACCAGTTTTTATGACAGAAAATTTAAAAGATACAGGTTATGGTAAATGTGTTGGGGAGGATGATAAACATTTACGCCTAACAGTTACACAAAACGGAAACGATAAAATTGTTGGTATAGGTTTTGGTTTAGGCAATAAATTAGAGCTTATTTCAAACAGAAAATCCTTTAAAGCCGTCTATTCTATTGATGAAAACTATTGGAATGGAAAAACAAGTTTACAATTGAAGTTAAGAGATATTAAAAACTAAAAAATATTGTTATTCTTGTGAAAGCAGGAATCCAT
>JADFSQ010000152.1 GCA_022560715.1 Bacteroidota bacterium | reverse complement strand
CCATGGATCAATGAAGATTAAATATTTTTAATACATTTAGTCTTTTGTTATATTATGGACCTGTAGCTCCACTTGCTCCACCTGTCTTTTCATTCCCTAAAGTAAATATTTGTAAAATTTTTGATGATTTTGAATTTTCACTCTCTGCATTTATTGTAACAGTTAATGTTTCTCTTTTAGAATTTTCAGGAATATAAAATTCAATTTCAAGTAATTCTTTATCATTAATAATTCCATCAGTAGAATAAAATTCCTGATTCTCTTCATCAACAACCAAGATTTCTATATGTGTATTTGGAATAAATCCATAATTTTGATAAAAATCATTTAATCTATTCTGTTCTGCATCATAAATTTTAATATCTATCCGCGCAAAACTTTTGTCATAAATTCTTTGTGTGTATTTAACCAAAATTGCAAGATCATCATTCTTTTCAATTATTATCTCTTCTTGAATTATTTTCTCTTCAAAATTCAAATCAACAAATTTCACGCTGATGAAAATCATTCCATGTGTATCAATTTTATCTTCTAAAATTCCAACAATTTCTTCTGAAGTAAGATGAATCCATTTATCATATTTAACTTTCAAATTTTCGGCAATTAATTTATAAAAAGGAATCAATTTCGACATGGCTATAAGGGATTGTTCAACACTAGATGTTAACATAAAACCATATTTTCTAGCCCATTCAATATTCTTTATCAACCCTTTATCACCTTTTACTTTATCAATTAATTTCTTAGCTAGTTTAGTATTCTTTTCTTTCTGTTTCAATTGCAGCTTATAATCTTCTAAAGAATTCTCCTCCAAAGCTTCTTCAACCCTTTCTCTTAATTCATCCAAACTTAAAGGTTCAGTAGGTAACACAATAAAAGTTTTCATCCAAGAATACTTCTTCAAGTAATTCTCAGTCCCACTTTCATACTTTTCACCATTCTTTGCCTTTCTTACAAGTTCATAAACTTCACTTTGCTCTTTCTGAAATTCAGCCTTTTTCTTAGGAAACATCAAAACCATCAGCGCATTGTTCATATCTGTTATTTTCTCAATCTCTCCTTTGTGTTTCTCCAATCCTTTCTTTACTCTGTCAGATATCAAATTATCTTCAACAATATAATATGGGATATAATACCACGGAATAACATCCATGAATTGTTTATCGAATTTCTTCCATAGGTTAACTATTTCTTCTTTAGACATATCTTCTTTGATTTTACCAGCAATATCCTTACATAATTCTAATTGCTCTTTCATCCTATTCAACGTCATATCATGAACATATTTTACATATTTATCATCCTCACAAGCTTTCCTCAACGCTTCCATCAACTTTTTCTTCTTATCAACTTTAGTATATGCTTTGCTAGAAGTGGTATACTTCGCATCTAAATGTCCCACGGGAAGATCAATTTCCCTCTCAAAATTCCCAAAAAGAGCTCTGCTCCAAAGATCGGACATCAATATTGTATGTCTATCTCTCTGCTGGTACTCATACTCCCATTCTTTAAGATTTATATCTTTCTTTGATAACCTTTCCATTTCCTTCACATCTATAATTAGTTTTAAAACTTAACTATTCTCCGGAATTTTCTCTGCTTGATTATAATTCTACTGGATATTCCTGTCCGTTTCTTTGTAGTGACCCGATGTATCTTCTACCATTAGGAAAACCTTCATGCGTATAATCTACGACAAGAGTTGCATAGTCTTCTGTATCAAATAACCCTCCAATTTCATCGAAGTCTCTCACAGGAGTATCTCTTGTAGAATTTACTGCTGCGATTGCTATTCCCTCTACAACTGAGGCGTGTGTAGCTAGCACTCCAAGATCTTTTCTACCACTAACAAGATCAAAAAGGGCATCTTGCAATGTTCTATATCCTGCTCCTATGATTTCGCTATAAGGTGTTATCTCTACTCCATCGTATGTTGTTGCATTTGGATCTGCCAACCATTTAGCAAGATATGCTGGAGGATCTTCTTTTAAAACATCCCAATTGAACCTTGTATCGCTAAAGCTCAATCTTCCGTCCTCCCTTATATCAATTCCGTCGAAAGATAAAGCGTCTAAATCTTGTTGTGATTGTGGTACAGGGGTTAATCCCAACGCTCCGGCGATTACAGCTTTTCCAGTGTAGTTTGTACGTACCTCATCACTATGTCTAATTAGAGTACCTTCTGGTTTTATACCATGCTCTCTTACATAGTCTGTTAGAGATCCTCCCGCATTTCTACATAGATTCGCAATTGACTCTGGATTGAGAACATTATCTTCATGTTCTCCGTGTCTTACCATTAGTAATACTTTTCTTTCTGTTTTCATTTTCTATTTGTCCCCCTTCTACTTTTGTAGGATTCATACATCCATGAAGCTAAATTAGTGGCTACAGGTATTGCCAATACTGCTGGGTGAGTTTCTCTCGCAAGGGTATAATAAGCTGCACACTCTCCAACAATCCCAGCAAGTCCACCAGTATAAAGTGCCGCCATTTTTATTTGGTCTATGATAATTATTCTCTTACATGCAATCTTTAAAGCATCTTTAAAAATAATCTCTGCCTTTTTTTGGAGTGGAGAACGTGGATCATCTTGTTGAGATTCTGCGTACACATGGGGGATTATATGACTCCCAACTACTGCTGCTCCAGCACCTAGTGGAACCATGGCTACAATTTCTGCTATATCTCTCCCTATTCTTTTCAGTTTGTTTGTCATAGTTTAGTAGTAAACCATAGTATATATAAAACTTCTTCCTATATTTTTTACTATATAGAAGGATTTATATGGTATTATTTCATTATAGTAAGATATGGATAAAAAAGACCAAAAATTACTTACAGAGTTAACTCTGAACTCAAGAACTCCTACAAATCAATTAGCTAAGAAGATAGGAGTAAGTAGAGAGGTAGCAACCTATAGGCTTAATAATTTAATAAAAAATATTAATAAAAAATATTAAAATAAGATAAGAGAACCAAATACTTAATATATTGGTTGAAAAATATTTGTTAATTTCAGGGGAAAATTCTTTTTACATTTATTTTAAAAGTGTTTCGATTGTAACTAATTCAGAAACTGAAAATTCTAAATTATTTAAAGCCCCTAGATTATCTAATAGTTGTTTTTCGCTACTTACACCAATTAATACCGAAGTAACTTTGTCGTCTTTTAATAACCAAGCTATTGCCATTTGCGCCAAACTTTGCCCTCTTTTTTTTGCGACTTCATTTAACTTGATAACTTTTTTAATTACTTCTTGATTAACTTGGCTTTCTTGCAAAAACCCTGTGCTTTTTGCTGCTCTAGAGTTTTTAGGAATACCCTTCAAATATTTACTAGTTAATATGCCTTGTTCTAAAGGGGAAAACGGAATGCAACCAATACCTTCACTATCTAAAACATCAAGTAACCCATTTTCAACCCATTTATCTATCATATTATATCTAGGCTGATGAATTAAACAAGGAGTGCCTAACTTTTTCAGGATTTTTGAAGCCTTTAAAGTCTCTTCTGCACTATAGGATGAAATCCCAACATACAAAGCTTTACCTTGATTCACGATTTGGTTTAATGCTCCCATACTTTCCTCTATAGGAGTATCATTGTCTGGACGGTGATGGTAGAAAATATCTACATAATCTAATCCCATTCGCATTAAACTTTGATCCAAACTGGCAATCAAATATTTTCTTGAACCAAAATCTCCATAAGGACCAGGCCACATGTCCCAACCTGCTTTAGTCGAAATAATGAGTTCATCTCTATATGGCAAAAAGCTTTCTTTCAAAATTTTACCAAAGTTTTCTTCAGCTGAACCTGGAGGTGGTCCGTAGTTATTAGCCAAATCAAAATGGGTTATGCCTTTATCAAAGGCAGTATGTAATATTTGCTTACTCGTTTTATAATTATCAACATTACCAAAATTGTGCCATAACCCCAAAGAAAGTTCAGGAAGCAATAAGCCACTCTGTCCACACCTTCTATATGTCATTGAATTGTAACGGGTATTTGATGCTACATAATGTTTCATAAACATTTATTGAATTTAGAGTGGCAATTTATTAAATATAACTTTTATTTTTATAGTAAATTATACATCTTTAAGTAGGTTTATATATTTATTTCTTATAGAATCATTATTACTCATTAATACTAAAAAAAATTATTCTTCACATCTTTTTATTAAGCTCATATTCCTTGATTGGTTTTTCGGGTAATGGTGCCAAAAATAGTTGGTGTTTTTCTGTAAAATATTTTTTATCTTCCTCGAGTTAATCCAAAAAGGACATAAGCTCTGCTGAGGAGCAACTTATTAGCGATAGGATTAATCTTATACAGTAATGAAAAGGACTTTGAGAGAGGTCCTTTTTTATTACTGGTAAGTTTTATGGCCAATAAAACCTACATCTTGTTTTTGAAGTACAGATACCACATTGAATATTGCTTTCTATGTTTGTATGAAAGACCACGATGGATGTTTAAATGACCTTTCATATGACCAAAAAATGATTCAATGGAATTGGTTGATTTTGGTATTTTAGGATTATCTAAATAATGAAACATATTGGGTAAAGCCCTTTTAATAGTCATAAAGGATATTCTGACCATTTTATGTGTAAACCAATACCTTTGAGTTTCACTATTATAACTTTTTTCATTAATGTAATCTTGATATTCAATATACCAATTTTGAAGTTCTAAAAGCCATAGACTTAACTGATGATGAGTCTTAATAGTGTGCATTTTAGATGTTATTTGTTTTAAATCATATCCAGCAAAGCTTTTAGGGTTTTTAGTTGACCAAACCCTGCAATCCCTTTGAATATGCACTAAACATCGTTGTAATATGGCATTTGGTAAAACCTCCTTAACTGCTTTTAAAATAGACCTGTGCCCATCTGAAGTAACACTTTCTATCTGAACTCCTAAATTTAAAAGGTTCTGTAAATCTTCTTTAATTTCAGTGTAATGTTCCCTATCAGAGAAACGATAAAGTTGAGTGAATTTGATAGTGGAATCTCTATATAAAACCAAACAAATACCATTACTGAAATAAGTACCATCAATCAGTAAATTTACTTTTTCTGAAGGATAAATGGATAGAATTGGTGGCTTTGACAAATACCAAGTAAAATACCTTTTTAAAGTTCTTTTGGAATATCCACTTTCTTTAACTAATTGGCCTATAGTTCGTCTTGCTATAACCCACCTTTCAAACCAAATAAATCTATTAGACTTACTTACAGATACATTTCTGGAAGTAAATAAAATACCACAATCTTTACACTTAAAACGCTGCTTGTTTTGTTGTTTACCCCATTTAATTGTGTTGAGACTATTACAAGCCCAACATCGCTTTTTTTTGATGTTTTCATCCAACAAAAAAAGTTTATTGAAACTGATTTCAATAAACTTCGCTAAGACCTTTGTTTATAAAGCTTACGCAGGTTTTTACCAACTATTTTTGGCTATTAAGCCTTTATTAAAAGAAAACAAAAACACTTGCTCAGCTCAGTGATACTCTACAAAGTACGGTAAAACCGTAACAACATTACGGTTTTACCGTACTTTCCTTTATTGGTAAGGGTTTAGAGGGTATTTTAAAATATTTTACTTAAAAAATTGCAAATCATTTTTTTTTTTTGGCTATATTTGAAAAGATAGGGTT
>JADFSQ010000151.1:1465-5739 GCA_022560715.1 Bacteroidota bacterium | reverse complement strand
TGGAACGTTTGAACGCATTGAAGCTATAGGTAAAACTAAAGATTAAATGAATTTCTTTAAAGCCGTTTTATTAATATTCTCATTATTCTTTACTAGCTTATCATTTGCTCAACAAGACTCACTTACTATAAAATATGATGATACTGATCTTGTAGAACAACAAATTACAGAAGAAAATATAGCATCTTATAAAGAAGATTCCAGTTTCAATTATATTGAAATTGAAACAGAAGAATCTTTTATAGGTCGCTTTAAACAATGGATTAAAAATATACTTACAGAGATTTTTGAATATATTTTCGGTGTTGGAAATGTGAGCGGGATATTGTATTTTATCTTCAATATAATACCATACTTAATTTTAGCCGTTCTTATCGTTTTACTTCTTAAATTCTTTTTAAACGTAAATTCAAGAAATATTATTTCAGGAAAACAAAATCAAGCAATTATTCAGTTTACAGAAGACGAACACATTATTAAAAACAAAGATATTATTGTACTCATTAATGAAGCTATTGCTCAACGTGATTTTCGCCTGGCAATTAGATACTACTATTTGTTGTCTCTAAAATATTTAGCCGAAAAAAATATCATTTCTTGGCAACAACAAAAAACCAATGAAGACTATATTTCTGAAATTAAAAAAGGAACGCTAAAAAAAGATTTTAAAGCTATTACTAGAATTTACGATTATGTTTGGTATGGCGAATTTAATATTGATGAATTACGATTTAACACCTTAAAGTCTTCTTTTGAAACTCTAAACGCAACTATAAACCAAAGTGAGTAAACAAGGAAAATTCTATATCGCTTTAACTATACTTGCCGTTTTAGGAATTGTAGCTTTAGAATATACAAAACCTAAAAAAATAAATTGGTTTCCATCGTATGCAAAACAACATAAAATCCCTTTTGGCACTTATGTATTTCATGAACAATTAGAACGCATTTTTTCAAAAAAAAACATTACAGATATTAATCGCCCACCTTATGAATTTCTTAACGAAAATGAAGAAATTAGTGGTACTTACATATTTATAAACAACGACGTTAATTTTGGTGAAGCAGAATTAGATAAGCTTCTCGATTGGACAGCTAAAGGCAATACACTTTTTGTAGCATCAGCAAATTTCGAGACCCAACTTTTAGATACTTTAAAACTAAAAACATCAATAGTAAGTGTAGTTTATAACTTTAACAATGAATACCAACTTCAGCTAAAGAACAAAGTTTTAGATAGCTCAATTTTTACATTCAACAAAGCAAATTTTATGTATCATTTTAATAAAATTGATACTTTACAAACAACTGTAATAAGCACTATTAACAATCCCGGTGAAGAAACAGTTTCTCAAAGACAATACATAAATACTATAAAGCAATCGTTTGGAGAAGGTAAAATTATACTTAGCACATTTCCACAGGCATATACTAATTATTTCATTTTAAATACTCCAAACCATAATTATACTGCTGGATTAATATCTTATATAGATGGTTCTAAATCAATTTATTTAGATAATTATTACAAGTCCGGAAAAATATTTTACTCATCACCTTTATATATTTTTCTAAACACAAAAGAATTAAAATGGGCATATTATATAATGCTTATTGGAGTTTTAGTTTATATTATTTTTGAAGGAAAGCGGAAACAAAGAGCCATAGCAATTGTAAAACCATTGCGCAATCAAACTGTAGATTTTACAAGAACCATTGCCAATATGTACTACGAAAAAGGTCAGCATAAAGATATTGCTCATCATAAAATTCAACATTTTTTAGATTATATACGTACAAATTTGCACCTAAACACAAATACAATTGATGACGAATTTTTAAAAAATTTAGCGTCAAGAAGCAACAATACTATAGATGACACGAAAGACATATTTAATACCATTCAAAATTTTAATAACAGAAAACAATTAAGTAAACTAGAATTAGTAAAGCTCAACACCAAAATAGAAACGTTTAAAAAACAAGAACATGACTGAAGATACGAAAAACCATGACATAGATTTTAATAATAGAATACCATTGGAAGATTTAAAAAACACTGCCGATTTAATAAAGCAAGAATTAGGCAAAGTTATTATTGGACAAGAAAGTTTTATAGAATTACTTATTGTTGCATTGTTGGCTAATGGGCATGTTTTAATTGAAGGTGTTCCAGGAATTGCAAAAACTATAACCGCAAAACTGTTTGCAAAAGTTTTAAAAACCGATTTTAGCCGCATTCAATTTACGCCAGATTTAATGCCAAGTGATGTTTTAGGAACATCCATTTTAAATATGAAAACTTCGGAATTTGAATTTAAAAAAGGTCCGATTTTTTCAAATATTGTTCTGATAGACGAAATAAACAGAGCTCCAGCAAAAACCCAAGCTGCCTTGTTTGAAGCTATGGAAGAACGTCAAGCTACAATAGACGGAACAACATACACTTTTAAAGCACCTTTTATGGTACTTGCAACTCAAAACCCTATTGACCAAGAAGGTACTTATGCACTTCCAGAAGCTCAATTAGATCGTTTTATATTTAAAATAAAAGTAGATTATCCAAGCATTGAAGATGAAATAAAAATTATTGAAACTCATCATGAGCGAAAAGGAAAACTACCACAAACATTAATAAATCCCATTTTAGACACGATTAAATTAGCCGATTTTAAAGACAAGACACAATCTATTTTAGTCGAAGAAAAAATAATTAAATACATTGCTGATATAGTTTTTAAAACACGAAATCATTCACATTTATATTTAGGTGGTTCGCCAAGAGCTTCAATTTCTATTTTAAATACTTCTAAAGCATATGCTGCCATTAATGGACGTGATTTTGTTACTCCTGAAGATGTTAAAAAAGTAGTTGTACCAGTTTTAAACCATCGAATAATTTTAATGCCAGAACGTGAAATGGAAGGTGTAAGTGCAGAAAATGTAATTGATATGATAGTACAATCTGTTGAAGTGCCACGCTAATTTTAGATTAATAAGCAATTAATGAAATTTTTTAAATCATTATATATTCACAAAGGGTTTTATGTCTATCTCGCAATAGCTTCTGTATGTTTTTTATTGTCGTTTTGGATAAAATTACTTTTTCCTATCGCTTGGATAATTACCTTAACCATTGTTCTGTTATTAATTGTCGATATACTACTACTCTATCGTTTTAAAAACGCCATACAAGCACGTCGTTTACTACCAGAAAAATTATCGAATAGTGACGATAATATTATTCCAATTACAGTTTCAAACTATTATCCTTTTTTAATACAAATAGATATAATTGATGAATTACCTATACAATTTCAAAAACGAGATTTTTTGCATATAACAACTATTCAAGCTAATAAAAATTATAATTTCTCTTATAATGTTCGTCCTGTAGAGCGTGGTGAATACTTTTTTGGTAATCTTAATGTATATGCTTCAACTAAACTTAAAATAGCTAAACGAAAATATCAATTTCAAAACGAACAAATGGTTGCCGTATATCCATCAATAATTCAAATGCAGAAATACGATTTTTTAGCCATTGGAAATCATTTAACTGAAACTGGATTAAAAAAAATAAGGCGAATTGGTAACACATTAGAATTCGAACAAATAAAAGATTATGTTACTGGTGACGATTTTAGAACCATAAATTGGAAAGCAACAGCAAAACGCGCACAGTTAATGATCAATCAGTTTCAAGATGAAAAATCTCAGCCTATTTATTCTATTATTGATTTAGGTCGAGTAATGAAAATGCCTTTTAATGGTTTAAAACTTTTAGATTATGCAATTAACTCAACATTAGCATTTAGCAATGTTGCCTTAAAAAAGCATGATAAAGTGGGTATGCTTTCATTTTCAAAAACCATAGATACTTTTTTACCAGCAATACACAAACTTACTTATTTAAATAAAATATTAGAAACTTTATATAATATCGACACGCAATTTAACGATAGCAATTTTGGATTGTTATATGCACATATAAAACGAAAAATTACTCATAGAAGCTTACTGCTATTATATACAAATTTTGAACATATTAGTGCTTTAAAAAGGCAATTACCATATTTGCAAGCCATTTCAAAAAAGCACATGTTAGTCGTTATTATTTTTGAAAATACTGAGTTGGATAAACTCATTTCAACTGATGCTGAAGATTTACAAACCATCTATCATAAAACTATTGCTGAAAAATTTTCGTTCGAAAAACGTTTAATGGTTAAAGAGCTTCAAAAATTTGGTATTCAAAGAATGGAAGAAATTAG
>JADFSQ010000151.1:0-1402 GCA_022560715.1 Bacteroidota bacterium | reverse complement strand
TGGTATTCAAAGTATTTTAACTCCTCCTGAACAACTTACAATTAATACCATTAACAAATACTTAGAAATTAAAGCAAGAGGTTTGTTGTAGTGCAGTAATACACCCAACCAAATAGCTTCATTTATTTTAGCACATGACAAAATTCAACTTTGAAAGCTTAATTAATTTGTTTGTGAGAAGTCTATATATTCGTTTATTTATATCTCACAGGTTTTGAAATCCTGTGAGGTCTTGATTGAAGAAAGATATTACTAAAAAGCAAAACCTTAAAAGGCTTATCAATTTTTGTCATATACTAAATTCATACATATTTAATCTATAATAAATGTGTCCTTCAATAGATTTTATTGATAGTTTTTATATCTTTATAATCTAAATTGATATCTATGACAATTACACAATTATACTACGTTCTCGCTGTTGCTGAACATCAAAATTTTACAAAAGCAGCAAAGAAATGCTTTGTAACACAACCAACATTAAGTATGCAAATACAAAAATTAGAAAACCAACTAAACATTCTGATTTTTGACAGAAGTAAGAAACCTATTGAGCTTACAGATGTTGGCAGAAAGATTGTTTATCAAGCCAAAAATATTGTAAATGAAGCCAATAGAATACAAGATATTGTGGATCAGCAAAAAGGATTTATTGGTGGCGAATTTAAATTAGGAATAATCCCAACTATAATGCCAACATTACTACCAATGTTTTTAAAGACTTTTATAAAAAAGTACCCAAAAGTAAAACTAAAAATAGAAGAACTTAATACTGAAGAAATAATTATGAAAATTAACGATGGACATCTCGATGCTGCTATTGTTTCTACGCCTTTAAAAATTGAAGATATAAAAGAACGTGTTCTGTTTTACGAGCCTTTTGTGGGTTATATTCCAAAACATCATAGATTAAGTGATAAGAAAAAAATTGATGTTTCAGATTTGGATATTAACGATGTGCTTTTGCTACAAGATGGTCATTGCTTTAGAGACGGTGTTATTAATCTTTGCTCTACATTTAAAAATCATAAAGAGGATACATTTCAACTTGAAAGTGGAAGTATAGAAATGCTTGTTAAACTTTCGAACGAAGGTTTAGGAATGACTTTACTACCATATTTACACACATTAGATATTAAAGAGAAAGAAAGAAAGAATTTGCACAATTTTAATGAGCCTTCTCCTGCAAGAGAAGTTAGTATTATATACCATAAAAGTGAACTGAAATTTCAAATAATAGAAGCATTACAAGACGTTATTTCAGGAATAATACGAGGAGCTATCGCATTTCAAGACGTCAAAATAATCAGCCCATTACCAAAATAAAAAAGCGACCTTTTGGTCGCTTTTTTTTATGGTTTTAAATAGATTAAACATTTACTTAATTCTGGGTTCTGTAAAA
>JADFSQ010000150.1 GCA_022560715.1 Bacteroidota bacterium | reverse complement strand
TGATCACCAAGTAGAGAACATTCACCGGCTTCTGCTTATGGAAACTCTCTTCATACCTTATCAGCCACAAAGCCGTGGGTATCGCAGCAAGACCTATGAGGAAGAACTTGCTGAACTAGATCCCTATGATAAACCACCAAGTAGGTTATGAAAGAAAGAGGACATAATAAACATTTGAAGAAGTTAGCTAGAGATAAGAAGAAGAGTAAAGCGGTGGATAAGAGAGCGACGTGGATACCGCCGGCAGAGCGCGGCCCTACATTCGAAGAGTTCAAAGCAAGGGCGGACGAGATAAAGCGAGAGGGTAAAGAAACATCATGGATGAGGTATGCGTGGGTGAGGTTCAAACTACTTATTAAAAAACTATGGCACATAAAATAAAACTGAAGAAGATTCCAGTCAATGGAAAGAGTGATATTGATATAGGCATGTTAAATATGGATGAATTAGATGATGAAGAAGTGCCAATTACAGAACAAATTAAAACACCTCCACCACCACCTCCACCACCGGCAGCGCCTGAAGTAATTGAAATTGTTGAAGATGAAGAAGAGATAGAAGAAACTGTAATCGAATCTACTGAAACCGATCAAGAAGAAGAAATAATGGAAGTAGAAGACATAGAAGTAGAAGAAGTAGATGAAGATATAGAAGTTCCTTTTGCAGTTATCGAGAATGTTCCTGTTTATCCAGGTTGTGAAAAAGGAAATAATGATACTAAAAGAAAATGTATGTCTGATAAGATAAGGAAATTTGTAATAAAGAAATTTAATACAGATCTCGCAGGAGATTTGGGACTTTCAGGAAGACAGAAAATATTTGTCACTTTTAAGATTGATAAAAACGGAAATGTGGTTAGTGTACGCTCAAGAGCACCTCATCCAAGACTTGAAAAAGAAGCAGCACGTGTTATTAATATGCTTCCTAAAATGAAACCGGGACGACAACGAGGCAAGGCAGTAACAGTACCTTATTCGTTACCAATTATCTTTCAAGTGCAGGATTAACACATAACACCAATTACATATATTCAAAATCCCGTTACCATTTGGCAACGGGATTTCTTTTGGTATGCTTATTGTGATTTACTCATAATCTATTAACATCTTAAATTTAATAATTATGAAAATTTTTAAGAAAATTCACAAACTCGTTGGTCAGAACGAGCAAATTGTGAAAAAATCACACAAGCATGACACAAATTTACAAAATAACTCAACACTCTATTTTCAAGTTGGGTTGATTTTAACATTATTAGCCTCTTATGGTTTATTGGAAATGAATTTTGAAAGTGAATCGTTCAAACTCGTTTCTCCACTAACAGATGATACTGAAGTTGTTTATTTTGTTAATATTGTTCCTGAAACTATTCCTGAACCTGTAACAGAAAAAAAAGCAGAACCAGTAAGAAAGAAATTATTGACAATAAATTTTGTTCCAGTTAAAAATACAACCATCATTCCTGAAAAGTTAAAACCAAAGGTTGCTTATAGTTCACCAACGATAACAATTCCTAAAGAAAAGGAAACAGTTTCTACCAAACCAAGAACTATGATAGACGTAGAAAAAGTGCCAATCTATCCAGGTTGCGAAGGCTTAACTACCAATGCAGAATTAAGACAATGTATGTCAAAAAAAATAGGTAAGTTAGCACAAAGAAAGTTTAATACAGATTTGGCAGAAAGTTTAGGATTAACAGGGAAGCAAAATATTTATGTACAATTTAAGATAGATAAATCTGGAAATGTTTCAGAAATAAAAGCAAGTGCTAAACATATTAAACTAAAAAAAGAGGCCATAAGAGTTGTAGGTAAAATTCCTAAAATGGTTCCCGGTAAACAAAGAGGAGAAAATGTTGAGGTTATGTATACGTTGCCAATAGTATTTGAGGTACGAAATTAAAAAGAGCACGCAATTATTATCAAGCCACCATCAATTTATTATGATAGCGGTTTTTTTGTTTGATATAATCAAAAAATAGTATCTTTCAACCAACAAAATTTTTTCAATAAACGATGAAGAAATTCCTCCTGCTTATTCTTTGTATTTTGCAAATAAATGTATTTGCTCAAGATACTGCTAATTACGAAAAGCCACCAGTTTTCCCCGAATGTGAAACTCAAAATGTAGAGAATCTTAAAGCTTGTTTTAATCAAAAGGTATTACAATTTGTATTCAATAATTTTAAAATGCCACAAATTGTTGCTGACGAAAATTACAAAGGCGACATTGTAGTGTTGTTTGAGGTTGACCAAAAAGGGAACTTTATTGTTTTATATGTAAATGCTATTTACGACGAACTTAAAACAGAAATAAAACGAGTATTTGGTGAGCTTCCTACAATAGCGCCAGCAACGTATAACGGAAGAGCAATCTATAAACAATACTCTTTTCAAATAGATATTCCATTAGTCAATCCAGCTTCAATACAGTTAGATAATAATTTGGAGGAGAAGCCTAATGCCATTTCAGAAATTGAGCGGCAAGCAAAAAAAGAGTACGATAGTATTAATGCCTCTCTTGTTCCTTATACTAAATTAGAATATAAAAGTCAGTTAAATATTCCATTTACGCACCAATTGTATGCGAAATTTGATAGAAGTATAAATTTAGTTGGTACAAATAGTCATACAGCATCAAAACCATTTGTGTATCAGGAAATTTCACGGTATTATGATTTTGAAGCTGAAAACGAAAAACTAAATAAAGATGTATCAACTTGGGCAGGACGTAAACTTTTTAATGAGCGTTTAGTTCAAGTACAAGGAAAAGATTATTGGTTTACCATAGATCCAATTTTCGATCTTCAAGTTGGTAAAGATTTTGATGCAGATTTTGATACCACATTTAATAACACAAGAGGTATTTATATACAAGGTGGATTAGGAAAAAAGCTAAGCTTTTCTACTTCAATTTTTGAAAGCCAAGGGCGCTTTGCACAATATTATAATGAATATGCAGAAACCTTAAAGGCTTTTGGTCCGGATCCAGCAATTATTCCAGGTCGTGGAATCGCAAAACGATTTAAAGACGATGCTTACGATTATCCTGTAGCAGAAGCCTATTTATCATATACTCCTGTGTCGTTTTTAAATATTCAATTCGGTTATGGCAAGAACTTTATTGGCGATGGTTATCGCTCTTTATTTATAAGTGATGTTGCAAGTCCTTCGACTTTTTTAAAATTGAATACTACCTTTTGGAAAATTAAATATACAAGTACATGGTTATGGCTTAAAGATGTAAGACCTGAAGTTACCGAAGATGGTGCATTTTTAACCAAGTATATGGCTAATCATTATTTAAGCTGGAATGTTTCAAAACGCTTTAATTTAGGATTGTTTGAATCGGTTATTTGGACAGATTCAAACAATAGAGGTTTCGATATTAGCTATTTAAACCCAATAATTTTTTATCGTGCCATAGAGTTTCAATCCGGGCAAGATGCTGGGAATGTAATTGTTGGTGCTTCAGCCAAATATAAAATAAACGATAATATTAATATATATAGCCAGTTTATTTTAGACGAATTTTCTTTAGACGATATTTCAGGTGGCGAAAAAAGTTGGAAAAATAAATATGGATACCAAATTGGTGCAAAATATTACAATGCTTTTAAGGTTGAAAACTTATTATTACAAATTGAATATAATCGTGTGAGACCTTATACCTATTCTCACAATACCATTGCATTAAATTATGGGCAATTCAACCAATCTATGGCACATCTTTGGGGAGCAAATTTTAGCGAAGCTATACTAATTGGAAGATACCATTATAAACGATGGTCTGCTTATGCTAAATTTATATTTGGAGTTAGAGGTTTGGATTTTAACGATGGCACAGATAATTTTGGTTATGGAGGCGATATTTTCAGAAGTGATAACAACAGACCTTTTGATACTGGAGTTAAAGTAGGGCAAGGACTAAAAACCAATGTGTTTCATGCCGAATTACAAACGGGTTATTTAATAAATCCCATAACCAATTTAAAATTGTTTGTCAATATAAGTTACAGGGATTTTAATCCGGAAGCCGAAACTATAAATACTTTTAGTAATAGTACAGTTTGGTTTAATATTGGATTAAAAACCGATTTGTTTAATTGGTATTTTGATTTTTAGTGAATTACTCCTTCAAACTTTTATAGAAAGCACGTCTTGTTTTTTCAGAAGAAATAAAATTCCAGCTATAACCCAAATCGTCATAAGTTTTTGTAATTGAAGCGTTAGCTACAACTTCATCTTCAGTTTTGCCGTTTTCAATTTCAGCTAAAACATTTGTCTTAATGGTTTCAAGCATATTCAAGAAAAATGTATACTCTTCTTTATTAGATAGTTTACCATGACCCGGAATAATTTTGGTGTCGTCGTCTATAAGCATTAAGGTTTGTTTTACAGCTTTTATATAACCATTTACACTTCCGCCAGAATTTAAATCAATATAAGGATAGCGACCATTAAAATACACGTCACCAGTATGGAGCACATTGCTTTCGGTAAAATAGAGTAGCGCGTCTCCATCTGTATGTGCATTGTCAACATGAAAAATAATAATTTGTTCTCCATTTATATGAATATTTAATTTATCATTAAAAGTGATTATAGGAAGTGCTTCTTTAGGACGCATAGATGTATCCCGATTTGGAGTTTCTTCTAAACGTTTTCTAACATTATCATGTGCAATAATGGTTGCACCTAATGTGCTCATGTTTTCGTTACCTCCTGTATGATCGCCATGCCAATGTGTATTCACTAAAAACTGAAATGGCTTATCGCTTAACTTTTTTATGGCAGCTTCTATTTTTGAAGACATATGTGCATATTGATCGTCAATAATAAAGACACCATCTTCTCCAACAGAGACTCCAATATTTCCGCCTTGACCAATAAGCATATAAACATTGTCTGAAAGTTTAATAGTTTCGATAGTTACATCATCAGAATTTTGAGCGTAAATCAATACACTAAAAGAGCATAAAAAAGGCAGCATTAATTTTTGTAAAGATTTCATAAGTGTAGAATTATTAATTGAATACATTAAAGATACTGAAATTTTTAAAGTGAAGAAGAATAACATAAATTTACTTTTGTTTTCCATTGCTCATAAAAGATTTTCAAAGTATCTTTGCCTTCGCAATAAATATCGCACTGTTTCATGTCGAGTTCTTCTATCTCTTCTTTTCCAATAGCTTCTGTGATTTCTGATTTTAAGGAAATTACTAAAATAAGGCTGTCTTTAAGTGTTGTATTCTCATCGATTGCCGGTTATTTATTGGGCACAGACACGGTTAGTTTTTACACCTTAATATTATTGGCATTTGGAGGCTATTTTATGGTTGGAGCGTCTAATGTATTTAATCAAATTATTGAAAAAGATCTCGATGCATTAATGGATCGTACAAAAAACAGACCAATTCCAACAGGACGTATATCTGTTAATAATGCGTTTATTTTAGCTTCGGTTTTTACCGTATTTGGAATTACTGTCTTATATATTATAAATCCACAGACAGCAATGTTTGGAGCGATTTCAATTTTTTTATATACAAGTGCTTACACGCCATTAAAAACAAAAACACCATTATCTGTGTTTGTTGGAGCCATTCCTGGAGCCATTCCTTTTATGCTGGGTTGGGTTGCAGCTACAGATAATTTTGGTATTGAGCCTGGTATTTTATTTATGTTGCAATTTTTTTGGCAATTTCCACATTTTTGGGCGATTGGCTGGTTCTTGCATAAA
>JADFSQ010000149.1 GCA_022560715.1 Bacteroidota bacterium | reverse complement strand
AGTGTCTAGGTTTGTGTAAGAATAGTAAGGAATTTTGGAACATTTACTTTTCGGTTTATTACTGAACGAAATTTACAATTTTTTCATTATAAAATAGACTCATAAAATTGTAAATTTTGCAGATTTTGTAAAATGTACTGACAATGAAGCTTTTATTATGAAATGGACTTAAAGTGATAATCGTAAAGGGAATTTAACCTCTTGTGTAACGATTATTTTTGTTAGGCGATATGTTTATTGTTTCCCATTCACAAGTTTTCTTTAACTGCTTTTCTCCAAAAGTAAATTCCAAAGACAAAGGTTACCATCGCAAACATAATTCCATTTTCACTAAGCCAATGTTCGGTTCCTTCAATTTTAGTTGTTAAAGGAGGGAGATTTTGTTACATTACGTCTTACAGTTTAACCTTGTTTTATAAACGTTGTTAGCCTTCAGATTTAATTTTTAAGTTCCTTCAAACTTTTTTTAAATCAATATTTTTTGGATTCAATTCTAATGCTTTTTTGTAGAGTTCTCTAGCTTTCATGTTATCTCCTTTTACTTTGTATGCTTCAGCTAAACTAGCCCAAGTATTACTTGACATAGGATAATTTTCGGTATTATATTTAAAATAAAACAGTCCTAATTAGAGGAAGCTTACATAAGTACTAATTATTATATTTAGAGTTGACATTAAAAAGCCCTACTCCGCTTCTCGTAAACTCGAAGCTTCGTAGGGCGAAAGTGGAGTCGGAGGGAATCGAACCCTCGTCCAAACAAGTAACCAAAGAGCTTTCTACACGTTTAGTTTTTAATTGATTTTCGATTATAAGCTGATTAAAAACAATCCACTTATAACTTATCTTCTTAAGCTTCAAAAGCAAAACAAAGCACTTTGCTTTCTATATTAACTTTTACGATGTCTCAAATTGAACGCCGTTAATCAAGGCTTTCAGGAAACATTTAGCATTCACGCCTTGCGTGACTAGGCCAATCCTACTATAATTCAGATTATGCAGCTAAAGCGTAGTTATCTTCGCCGTTTAAAATTTGACATAGCCTTTTACGCGTGTCAATGTCGTTACGCGACATGCTTACCATTCAATAAATCTTGCTGTCAAAACCAGTCGACCCCTTTATCCTGAATTTATTTCAGGAACTTTTCAATGAACATTATTTTGATGTTCCTCTATTTCGCTTTACTTTTTTTGTGCTTACGCACCGAAGCATTTGCGAAGGTGTGCAAAGTTACTAAAAAAAGTTGTGCAACATTGTAAATCCAACTATTTTAGCACAAAATTTATACTATGTTTATTAAATGAAGTTTGCCATAATTAAAGAACGTAAAAATCCGCCAGATCGTCGTGTTGTTTTGTCTCCCCAAGCCTGCGAAAAAGTTATTAGTGATTTTCCTCAAGCAGAAATACTTGTTGAGTCTAGTGATATTCGTGTGTTTAAAGATGAAGAATATTCTGATTTAGGAGTTGAGCTAACAACAAATGTTTCGGAAGCTGATGTTTTACTTGGTGTAAAGGAAGTGCCAATTGAGGCACTTATTCCGAATAAAAAATATTTTTTCTTTTCGCATACGCTTAAAAAACAACTATATAACAGAAAATTATTAAAAGCAATTTTAGAAAAGAATATTGAGTTTTACGACCACGAAACGATTGTAGATTCCAAAAACACAAGACTTATTGGATTTGGATATTATGCAGGAGTTGTTGGAGCTTATAACGGTTTTAGGGCTTATGGATTAAAGTTTGGATCTTTCAGTTTACCAAAGGCTGAACATTTAAAAAATAGAGCACATTTAAATGCAGAATTAGATAAAATTACCCTTCCAAAATTTAAAATTGTTCTTACTGGAAAAGGAAAAGTAGCTACTGGATCAAAAGAAATTTTTGATCATTTAAAAATAAAAGAGGTTTCTGTTGAAGAATATTTAACACAAGAATTTGATAAAGCTGTTTACACACAAATTGAAGTGTTAGATTATAATGCTCGTAAAGATGGTCAACAACTTGATAAATACGATCTTTACAAAAATCCACAAGACTACGAATCTACTTTTATGAAATTTGCTAAAGTGAGCGATTTGTTTATTGCTGGTCATTTTTTTGGAGCTGGTTCACCATATCTTTTTACTCGTGAAGATGCAAAATCTAAAGATTTTAATATAAAAGTAATTGCAGATATAAGTTGTGACATTGATGGTCCTGTGGCATCTACAATTCGTCCTTCAACTATTGCAGACCCAATTTATGGATATAATCCGAATACAGAAACCGAAGTAGATTTTATGGACGCCGATGCCATTGCAGTTATGGCTGTAGATAATTTACCATGCGAGTTGCCAGATAATGCGAGTAGAGGATTTGGGTTTATGTTTCTACAACACGTTATTCCTGCTTTTTTTAATAATGATAAAGATGGAGTTCTTGCAAGAGCCAAAATGACCGAAAACGGAAAACTTACTCCTCGTTTTGCTTACTTGCAAGATTATATTGACGGAAAAGAGTAGTTAGATTTTTTAAAATTTATTGGCTACATTTAGGTTTTTAAATTTTATAGATGAAAAACGAATACGTAGATATAGACACATTAAAATTCTTACTATATAATGTGCATCATACAGAAGACTTATTAAGCAGAGAACGGTTTAGCGATTATGATAAGACATCTATCGATATTTTTATAGATTCGGTTAAAACCTTTTCTGATACCGCTTTATTTCCATTTGTAAAGGATATGGATGAAAAACCATCTTACTTTGAGGATGGTAAAATTAATGTGCATCCACAATTTGAAAATATACTAAAACCTGGTGGAGAAATGGGCTTAGTAGGATTGGGCTTCGATTATGACGATGGTGGAATGCAATTACCTTCAACTATTTTTCATGCTGCCTATTTTATTATGGAAGCTGCCAACAATCATGTGCCAGGTTATTTTGGCTTAACTGCAGGTTCTGCCAATTTAATTCTTTCCTTTGGAAATCAAGAGCTTAAAGATACTTACGTACCAAATATGTTAGATTTAACTTGGGGAGGCACCATGTGTTTAACCGAGCCACAGGCAGGAAGTTCACTTTCTGACGTAGCAACTACAGCAACTCCAACTGATAAAGATTACCATTTAATTAAAGGACAAAAAATATTTATTTCGGCAGGAGATCATCAATTTTCAAGCAATTTTGTGCATTTAGTATTAGCAAGAATAGATGGTGCCCCATCTGGAATAAAAGGCGTTTCGTTGTTTGTAGTTCCTAAAAAACGACCAGATGAAAATGGAGATTTGGTTTATAATAGTGCAGACATTGTTGGCGAATTTGAAAAAATGGGGCAAAAAGGATATTGTACTACTCATATTGTTTTTGGAGATAACGATGATTGTAGAGGTTGGTTGGTTGGCGAAGCTAATAAAGGATTATCGTATATGTTTCAAATGATGAATGAAGCTCGTATAGCAACGGGTCGGATGGGAGCAGCTATTGCTTCAGCAGCATATTATTCATCTTTAAAATATGCAAATGAAAGACCACAAGGGCGAAAACTAAACAGTTCTGGACAAAAAAATGCTGATGAAGAGCAAACACTAATCATTAATCATCCAGACATTAAGCGTTTGCTATTGAGTCAAAAAGCTATGGTTGAAGGATCAATGAGTTTAATTTTTCAAACGTCAAATTATTTCGATAAAGAAATTACAAGCACTTCAGAAGAAGAAAAAGAAAAGTATAATTTGTTATTAGAATTATTAACGCCTATAGCAAAAACGTATCCAGCAGAAAAAGGGATTGAATCTACAAGTAATGCTATTCAAATTTTGGGTGGTTATGGCTTTTGTTTCGATTTTATGCCTCAACAATATTATAGAGATATACGGATTATTGCACTTTATGAAGGTACAACTGGAATTCAATCTTTAGATCTATTAGGCAGAAAAGTAACCATTAAAAATGGAAAGGCTGTAGAGTTATTGGCTGAAGAAATGCAGCAAACTATTAATGATGCTAATAATTATGACGAATTTAAACCTTATGCAAACGAGTTATTAGAAAATTTAGGCTTGGTACAGAAAGTGATTGACACATTAATGCCACATGCTTTAAAGGGTAATTTCGAACGTTTTCTTGCAGATGCTACTGTTTTTATGGATTTTTTAGGTACGATTGTTATTGGATGGCAATGGTTAAAAACAGCAAATGCAGCGCAACAAGTTTTAATAGCGAAAAATGGAAACCAAACGGATGCCTTTTATGAAAGTAAAATTCATACCATGAAATTTTTCTATACCTATGAATTGACAAAAGCTAAAGGATTAGCAAAAACATTGATGAATGAAGAGGAACTTACAATTTCGGTTTCTAATGATATTTTTTAATCGAAAAGAATTTCTCTATGCTCTGCATCGAGGTTCAGTTGAAATTGTTATACCTGCGAAAGCGGGAATCTAAATAAATAATTATGCAAAAATTTAATTCACCACTTGCCGCTTTTGAACACTGGGAAACCACAACACCTAACAAAGAATATTTAAGACAATATGTAAATGGCGAGCTCATAATTTATACATTTAAAGAAAGTGGAGATCAAGCCAGACGCATTGCAACAGCTATTATTGGGTTTAATTTGCCACCAAAAAGTAAAATAGCATTATTGTCTTCAAATTGTGCGCATTGGGTAATGGCAGATCTAGCCATTATGATGTCTGGTCATACATCTGTGCCTATTTACCCAACTTTACAAGCAGAGACCATCGAGTTTGTTTTAGACCATAGCGAAGCTAAAGCGATTATTGTTGGTAAATTATTAGATTTTGAATCGCAAAAATCAGCAATTAAAAATATGCCAATTATTAGTGTAGAACTCTATGGTATTAAAGAAGAAATCACTTGGGAAAACCTGATTGCTAAAGAAGAACCTTTGCAAAATACTATTAAGTTAGATGCAGAAGATTTAATTACTATTATTTACACGTCCGGAACAACCGGAAGCCCTAAAGGCGTAATGCATACAGTAGCTGGCTTTACAAATGGAGCTTATAATTTAATGCAAGGAACACCATTAAAAGAAAACCCTTTCCAGTTCTTACCTATAAGGAGGCATTGAAGACTCATGGCGCTGACAAATTCGATCTACGTACAGAAAAAGAGAAAGAGGAAAAAGTACTGGCATATGCTTGGGTTAACGAATTTCCCTTATTTGAAAAAAATGACGACGGTTCCTTTACATTCAGTCATAATCCCTTCTCCATGCCCAAAGAAGAACATGTTGAGTGGCTTGTTGAGGGAAAAAATATAGAAAATATTCTTTCTACTCAGTATGACCTTGTATGTAATGGATTTGAAACGGGCGGGGGCAGTATTAGAATACATAAAGCTCATATACTGAGAGCCGTTTACCGTATTATGGGATACGGTGTGGAGGAAACAGAAAAAAGTGTCGGACACATGCTTGAAGCTTTTGAATACGGAACTCCTCCGCACGGCGGCATTGCGCTTGGAGTTGAGCGACTCATAATGAATCTTGTAGGAGAGAAAGCGCTTCGCGAGGTGCAGGCATTTCCCATGACTCGTAGCGGTCAAACAGCCGTTATGGATGGTCCATCAGAGGTTACCCAAAAGCAACTCGATGAACTGGGTATTGAAATAAAAAAGGGAAAGTAGATACGAATTATACGTCGTGGTCGCCAAACTCAAAATAGAGCTATTTTGGGCGTTTCTGAGGGTTCTAGTGAGCCATCTAAGGCTTAAAAAGGGCAACATGGAAGTTAAACTGTCCACACTAAGTGGTGGAACA
>JADFSQ010000148.1 GCA_022560715.1 Bacteroidota bacterium | reverse complement strand
AGCATTAACTATCAATTATTAGTGTTTACGGATATACAATGAATTTATCAATACAATATTCCAAACCATTTATTTCAAGGAAATATGCACCCAAAGCTATACTACTCCTTTTATTTCCATCACTAAATGCATGATTTTTATTTACAGAAAAGACCAAATGCGTAAGTTTAACTTCAAATTCCGGATAGTATAAATCATTTTGAATATGTTCTAAAATACTATCTAGTAAACCAATATTATTCACACCTTCAGAACCACCTGATTCGTTAATAATGAAGTCATGTTCTTTGATAGCATATTCTAAATTAAAATAATAAAAAGGCATACTATCTGTATTTTAGTCGTTTGAAAACTTCTATATTATCTTTTAATCTTTCTTCTAAAGCCATACTTCTTTCTCCAAGGAATTTTTCAAATTCTTGCGTATTAAGATGTGTTACATAGTTTTTTAGTTTTCGTGTAAAGCATCTCTGAAAGCCATATCTCTACTAGCCATTAAGGTTCGAGCTTTTTCAAGCAAAGGTTTTAATACCGCTTGATTGCTTGATTCGAATTCATCAAATAAGGTATTAGTTTCAGGAATTGATAATTTTCTACCAATTGTCTCATATTTTTGTATTAAATAGTCCGCAAATCCATTTTCGTATGCAGCAATTAGATCAAGAACTTCGGAATACATCGTTTCTCTTGCGGAATCACTTGATTTTAATTTGAGTATCTGCCTATATTCTTTTGCGTTTTCATGAAAAATACTTTTATAAACTGCATCTGTGAATTGAGCATATTTCCATTTATTATCCACTATGCATTCGTCTAATGCATCTGTAAAAGTTTGTCTATAATTAAATTCTCGTATAGCACTAGGCAAAAACTCATCTTCTCTTTGATTAACATATTTAGTGACACCTCCTATTTTTGAGTTAAGAGTATCAATTACAATATCTAGAATAAGAGCTCGAAGTTGTTTGGCTTTATTACTTTCGGTTAAAAGCATTCCTATATTTAAAAATGTTCTAAAATCAAATACTCCTAGTTTAGGAGCTTTTGCTATGTCGCCGACATCAATGTCGGTAACATTACTTTTATCTCCATCTTTATAAGATTGATTATAAATCTCTTTAAATAATTTAAGTCTAGTTTCACTTAATACTTCATAACCATTATCTATTAATTCTTGTTCATGTTGTTCAATATATCTTTCAATAGTTCTTGAATCTATATCATAAAAATCTGCTATTTGTTTTTTTGTATATTTTAAAGATGATTCAAATTGAATTCCAGGAAATGCTATTTCTTTTTCAATCTCCAAAAGAGCATACTTATTATTAAGTATATTTTTTCTATGTATATCTGATGTAGTAAGATCTTTACTCATTATTTATTCTGTTTTTTGGCATGAAGCACAATGATTAAGATATATTCAGTTTCAATTGATTATATCGTACGATACCTACCTACGGCAGGCAGGAGCGAAGATAGTTTTTTGAAATTTAAAAGTCAATACAAAGATAAAAATCAGTTGATTCTACTCTTTTTTATGGGTTTGTGCAACGATTACCGTTGTTAGGGTGAGTATTTTATTCAGCTATAGAAAAGTCAATCCGATTCTCCTATTTAATCCTTGTTCAAATATTCGGATTAAAGTTGATAGTTGTATATTCCCTTTTCCGTTTTCAAGTTTTGAAATATAGCTTTTTTTTGTTCCAGCTTTATCAGCTAATTGTTCTTGAGTCATTTTTGCCTCTTTTCTTGCCGATTTTAACATTTCACTTATAATGAACATCTGAGCACCTTCTTCATATTCATTCCTGCTTTCTGTTCCAATTTTTCCGTGTTCAAGTTCAATCAGCTCATCAAATGTTTTTATGTTCTTGTAATTTTTCATAATCTTATTTTTTGTTTTCAAAGTATTTTGACATCAATCGTTCTGCTTTATCAAGTTCAATTTTCGGTATTTTCTGTTTCTTTTTTTGAAATCCGTTGAATAATACAACAAGTCTTCCTTTATCGAAACAGCAAAAATCCGATATATATATTAGATTGGTATTCTATTCTAATTTCATAAAGTCCATCAGTTCCTGATAAATGTTTTAAAAACTTTTCAGGTACTCTCTCAACTTGTTTAATTATCTCGAAAACATATTGAATTTTCCCTTTAACTTTTTTATTCTGTTTTTGGTAGAATTCAATAAAGTGATTTTGAAAGAATATAATCTTTCTTATCATTTCACAAAGTTATCTTAAAAGATAACATTATCCAAATTTATTGAGAAGTTTTTATGCGCCCTAATGTAAAGATATGGACTTTTTTAATTGTCTATATCAAACGATAAGCGAAGTTATATTTTTTACGTTTTAAAATCAATACAATTGTATGATTTTCAGGGCTTTGTTTTTAACAGCTGTTTATAAAATAAAGTTAGTCGTAATGTTTTTAAAATTTATATTTTAGACTAAGTACAAAAGTGTCTTTTCCGTTTGAATAAAATCCCACATCAATTGGTTTTTTTTCATAAGGTGTAGTAAATATATAGGTACTGCCAATGCCAACTACTGCTCCTGCCATAACATCCCAAATGTCGTGCCATCCTCTGGTCCTTCCATTCTGCTTACGGCGACTAGAGCTGCTAATACATAAGCCCATTTGCCATACTGCCACCCATAGCGACGTTGTATAAATGAAGCACCAGTAAACGCAGAAGATGTATGCCCTGACGGAAATGCATCAAATAAATTTCTTCCTTCTGGTCGTTCTTTACGCACTACTTTTTTTAACAATTGAGTGACTGCAAAACTCGTAGCGTAAGAGAAAGCGAATTGTTTAGTGCCTTTCCAATCCTTTTTAATAATTGTTGTTAATCCCGCAGCAATTGGTAATGCTAGTTGTAATACATCGCCAGTGTCCTCTAAAATAAATTCCCACTTTTCATGTTTGCTGATATTTTGAGAATAAGAAAAACTATTACTCATTAAGTAAGATAAAATAACAGATATAATATACAGATTATGTATTCTAATTATTGTTAGTTGTTGCGATTAGTAATACCATAAAACTAAAAAGTGTAATACTTATTGTTTGTTAATGCAGATATTAAATCTAAGTTGTTAAACACTCCATCCATTAAAAATTACAATTCGGTCATTCTCTTTTTTAATGCTGAACCAAACAAAAGATATTTGTATCATAATTATAAAACGAATTATTATGCAAAAATTAATCATCATTTTAGTACTATTAATTACAGGAGTAATAACTTCTCAAACAAATTATGAAAAAGGCATGCAAAAGGCCTTCGAACTTTGGGGAACAAATTCAGCAGAAGCTTCAAACTTATTTGAGCGTATTGCCAAAGCAGAACCAGACAATTGGTTGCCAAGCTATTATGCGGCACAAATTAATATTGTAAAAAGCTTTGGTGAGAAAGACAAAGAAAAATTAACTGCGCAACTTGGTAAAGCACAAGATTTATTAAATGTGTCTAAAGCCATTTCAAAAAACAACCCTGAAATATTGGTTATGGAAGCCATGTTAAATACAGCTTGGGTTGCTTATGATGGTGCGACTTATGGAATGACATTAACTGGAAAAATTGTTGCTTTATATGCACAAGCACAACAATTAGCACCAAATAACCCAAGAGTAATTTTAAATAAAGCAGATTGGGCAATGGGATCTGCTCGTTTTTTCGGACAGGATACTGCACCATTTTGTAAAGATGTAGAAAAAGCTTTAGAACTTTTTACTAACTTTAAGCCTGAAACACCATTTCACCCTAAATGGGGAAAGAATAGGGCAGAAGAAATTTTAGAATCTTGTAAAAAATAAGAATGAAGGAGTTTATTAAAGTTTGTGGTATAAGCATAATTATAGCAGTCATTTTATTTGTTATAGATATAATATTTCAATTTTCTGGTGGCAGAGAAATTATATTCGACTTTGAGCTTCTAATAATGTTTGGGTATTATGTTATGTATTCCTTACCATTAACCTTTGTAAACTCCTATTTTTTTTGGTATCTGCATCATAAAGCAAGACCTAATCGTTTTATAAAAAATAAGATATTAATTGGTTTTATAGGTTCTATTACAATTACGTTAATTACCGTTTTTTTTATACGACTATTTCACCGAACAGTATTAGATGGTTTAAGTTATAGCGAGTTTTTAGAGTCTGAAAAACTACAGTTTTATTTTATCCCATTAATAATAACTGCTGTAATATCACTTTTTTTTCACGCTTTTTATTTTTATCAGGAATTACAAAAAAATAAAGTTAAAGAACAAAAAATTATTGCAGGAACAGCGAGTGCTAAGTTTGATGCTTTAAAAAACCAGTTAGATCCACATTTTCTGTTCAATAGCTTAAATGTACTCACAAGTTTAATAGAAGAACATCCGGAAAATGCACAAAAGTTTACCACCTCTTTGTCTAAAGTATATCGTTATGTGTTAGAACAAAAAAATAAAGACTTGGTAACTGTAGATGAAGAGTTGGACTTTGCAAGAACTTATATGACTTTGTTGAAAATGCGTTTTGAAGACAGTATTATTTTCGACATACCAGAGAAATCGCTCAATCCCGAAAGTAAAGTGGTGCCTTTATCATTACAGTTATTGTTAGAAAATGCGGTAAAGCACAATATAGTAACTGCAAACAAACCATTACATATTAAAATATATGAAGCTAATGGTAATTTGGTTGTTGAGAACAATTTACAACCCAAACAAATCATAAAAAAGGGTAGTGGAGTAGGTTTAAGTAATATCATGCAACGATACCAATTATTAACCAATAAAAAAGTAAATATCAACCAACAGGCAAACCGTTTTGCAGTTGCAATACCAATGCTTACAAAACAAGTATCAGTAATGAGAACACAATCAACATCTCGCATAGACGACAGTTATGTTAGAGCACGCAAACATGTAGAAGAACTCAAAGAGTTTTATTATAGTTTAATTTCATATTGTATAGTTATTCCATTCTTAATCTTTATTAATTTAAGGACATCACCAAGCTATTATTGGTTTTGGTGGCCCATGTTAGGTTGGGGAATGGGGCTCTGTTTTCAAGCCTATAAAGTGTACGTAAACGACGGCGTTTTTGGAGGAAACTGGGAGCAACGCAAAATAGATGAATTTATGCAAGAAGAAGAAAAACAAAATTGGAATTAAAAGTTCATAATGGACATCCAAAAAATACATTAAATAAGATGAAATATTTCAAACAAGATAATGCTTATTCGAGAGCAAAATATAAAGTGAATAAAATTAAACGGTTTTATAATCATTTATCGGCTTACATTATTGTAAACGCATTTATTTTCGGTATCAAAATTGTAAGAAATCTAAATGATGGTGAAACCTTTTCTGAAGCATTTTTCGATATAAAGTCTTACAGAATATGGTTGTTCTGGGGAATAGGCTTGGCGTTTCATGCATTTGCAGTTTTCGGAACCGACTACTTTTTTGGTAGTAACTGGGAAGAAAACAAAATTAAGGGATTTATGGAAGAAGATAATCACAATATTAAATCTAATAACAAATATCATGAAGAATTATAATAATTTGGAAGACTACGAAAATAATGCTCAAGCCAATTTCAATAAAGAAGAAGCCTATTTAAGAGCTAAAAAGAAACTTGATAAACTCAAAGGGTTTTATTGGCATTTGGCATCTTATGTAGTTGTAAATGCTTTCATAATTGTTTCAATTTGGTCAAATTTAGATGAAGATGAAAGTATTTGGGAATTAAAATTTTTTTTTACTGCATTTTTTTGGGGAATAGGTCTGGCATTTCACGCTATGGGAGTTTT
>JADFSQ010000147.1 GCA_022560715.1 Bacteroidota bacterium | reverse complement strand
TCTTTATACTGCCTCTCCATTACATTCGTTTCACCACTTCTAATAAGCGCCTGAAGCTCATCGTATTTCTTCCTGAATTTTGGTTTCTTCTTCAGGTTTTCATGCCAAAGCTTCCAAGTCGTAGGAGCAACGGCGGCTACCATATCGGGTTGAATAAGTATCGCACTTGCGAAATCGGCATACATTTCAACGGCGGACAGCCGGTAAGCCTTACGTGAGTCGGAAACACGGCTTAAATCAACAGGCCGCATTAGCTGAGATACTTTCCACAGGTCCGCCCTGATATCTTTGTTGAGAAGCAGTTGGCCTTCGAGATCCCTCAGCCGCTTAGTAAGACCATCTATCCTATCCTGAATTGGAACCTTGGGACCGTCCTTCTCCCGAGCGAATTCAGCACCCTCCTTCAACCGACGCTGAAGACGGGTAATATTATTAAGCAGTCTCTTCCGTTCCTTGATGTAGTCCTGGAATGTCTCTTCAGATACGCTATCACCGGCTATGATCCCCTTCCGGAGATCCTTAATCACTAAGATCTTACCAAGCGCGGTTCCCTCTAAGACTGAATCAGGCAAATAATCAATGAAGTGACCGAATTCATGGGCGAGAGTCGCAATAGCTTTTTCTTCATTTTTAGTCCTTCTTAAACAGTTCTTATATAGTTCAAATACTTCCCAATCTTCAATCATCAATTTGCTTGAAACTCCTTCATCATCTTCAAAAATATAATAAAATTTATATGGGATTTTTGGGATGATCTTTTCTGGGTCACTTTCTATTTCAGCAAATAAATCTGTTTGTTTTCTTAACTCTTTTCCATTCATCTTTCCATTCTCTTTCATCTTCTTCAATAATGAAATCTACTATTTTAGATGGTTTAAAAGTCGCTGAAGATATATTTTTAGGTTTTTGCGAATCTGCAATTAGTTTAGCTTTATTTGTGTAAACGTTATTTAAACAGTATTTTTTGCGTGCTTTCCAATATTCTTTAGTGCCAAGAGTATCTAGAATTTTAATATTGTAATTATTTGGGGTATGACTTTCGGGTCTAAAATCGTCAGTTCTAGCTTTTACATCGAGTTCTATCCAAGTATATTTTTTAAAACCTGTATCTTTTTTAACTTGATTCAAAAAACTTAAAGGTATAGGGTAGATTCTAATCCAAGAGCCATCTTCTAATATTCCAGCTGTACAAACTAATTCGTCATAACTCCTTGATGGAAGAGGGTAAGTTGTAACTGTTATTAAAATCTTTTTAATAGCCATAAATCATAAATGCTTGATTTCATATTCAAATTCTTTAAATTTTGAAATCGCATCAGCTAAATGTGTTCGATGGCATTGGCACTTGTCAGCTTCAAAACAAGTTAAAGCAATTCTTTTGTACTCTTTTAACAAACTCAGAATTTTGATTTGATAATCTGTCGTTTGAGGAAGATTGTTTATAACATATTCGCGGAATAGTACATCATAATCCTTTTGAGTAATTAGTTTTTGGCGTTTATCAGAATTAATACCAACTTCTGGAATATGTACATATTTTATACCAACTCTTTCACAGGCATTTTTAAGTTGGCTTTTGCTAAAACCATACTTCATACTTAATGCATTCTTTCTAACATCACAAAGAAGTTTTATGTTATTCTTGATTAGTTTATTTAGATAATATTCAAGTGAAATGCCCTCATATCCAATAGTAAATAATACTGTTTTACTTTCATGAGACCTAAAGTTATCCAAATTTTTTAATTCCTCTTTGGAAAGATGTTTTTTGACTATTGAACTATTTATAGCATAATAAGGATAACGTTTATAAGTTAAATCGATTAAATCGTCATTCGTTTTATTTTTATACATAATAGCAAAGTCTGAAATAATTTTTTTATCTTCCATATTTAATTGTGCTAAATAATTGGTTTTATCCATTTTAGCCCAAGTTTTTGATGATTCTGATACAATGCCGTATTTCTTCAATGTATTTAGATCTGCATTTGCATGAAAAGAAAAACAACCATATTTGTAAGGCACAAAATCATATGTTTTTTTCTTAGTTTTATATCTACTATGTAAAAACAACAATTTTTGAACCTGAATCTTATCAAGCTCATTATTAAATACTTGCAAAAGCGACAATATAATTTTTCTTCTATAATACATAACCCAAATATAAATAAATTTAGCTAATACACAACCCATTAGTCAAACTAACGGTATCAGGATTTACAAACACCAATTTACCTTCAGGAGTTTCGGTCATTAAAATCATACCTTGACTTTCTATGCCTCGTAATTTTCTTGTAGCAAGGTTTACTAAAACAGTAACTTTTTTACCTACAACCTCTTCAGCAGTAAAACTTTCGGCAATACCCGAAACTATGGTTCTTATATCCATTCCTGTATCTACTTTTAATACGAGAAGTTTCTTTGTTTTTGGCATTTTTTTAGCTTCCAGAATAGTACCTACACGAATATCAAGTTTTTTAAAATCTTCAAATGTAATGGTGTCTTTTTGAAGTTCTGTTACTTTATTATCGGCTTCATTTGCCTTTTTAATTGCTTCTAATTTATCTAATTGGACTTGTATTTCTTTATCTTCAATTTTGCTGAATAGTAATTCTGCTTTTCCTATTTGGTGACCAGCAGAAAGTAATGCTTCTTTGTTTGAAACGTCTTCCCAATTGTTCTCGACTCCACCTACACTTTCGTTTCGGTCGATAAATGCGCTCGAACTGACATTAAGGATTTTTTTAAGTTTATGAGACGTGAACGGCAAAAAAGGCTCACTTAAAACTGCCAAAGCACTTGCAATTTGAAGCGCAACATACATTATGGTTTGTACACGTGTTTCATCTGTTTTTATAACTTTCCAAGGCTCTTCATCAGCGAGATATTTGTTGCCGAGTCTCGCCAAATTCATAAGTTCGCCAAGTGCTTCTCTAAATCTATAACGTTCAATGGAGCTTGAAATAATTGTTGGATACACTTTTAGTTTTGCTAAAGTTTCTTCATCAACTTTTGTAAATTCGTTTGGAGTTGGAACAATTCCGTTGTAATATTTGTGCGTCAACACTACCACACGATTTATGAAATTGCCGAAAATGGCGACCAACTCATTATTATTTCGTGCCTGAAAATCTTTCCAGGTAAAATTATTGTCTTTTGTTTCTGGCGCATTTGCAGTTAATGTATAACGTAGCACATCTTGCTGATTTGGAAAATCTTGTAAATAATCTGGCAACCAAACTGCCCAATTTTTTGACGTAGAAAACTTGCTGTCAGCCAAATTTAAAAATTCATTTGCTGGAACATTATCAGGTAAAATATAACTGCCTTCGGCTTTTAACATTGCTGGAAAAATAATACAGTGAAATACAATATTGTCTTTTCCTATAAAGTGTACCAATTTGGTATCTTTATCTTTCCAATACGGTTTCCAATCTTTACCAACACGTTTTGCCCATTCTTTGGTTGCCGAGATATAGCCAATAGGCGCATCAAACCATACATACAATACTTTGTCTTTGGCATCATCAAGCGGAACCGGAATTCCCCAATCCAAATCTCGAGTTACTGCACGAGGTCGTAAGCCATCGTCAATCCAAGATTTACATTGACCATAAACGTTAGATTTCCAATCTTTTTTATGTCCTTCAAGAATCCATTCTTTTAAAAAATCTTCATGCTTATCTAAAGGTAAAAACCAGTGTTTGGTCTTTTTTAAAGTCGGTGTTGCTCCAGTTATTGCCGATTTTGGGTTTATTAAATCGGTAGCATTATGGCTTGTTCCGCAGACTTCACATTGGTCTCCATAACTTTCTTCATTGCCACATTTAGGGCATGTTCCAACCACAAAACGATCGGCTAAAAACTGCTTGGCTTCGGCATCATATAATTGTTCGGTCACTTCTTCAATAAACTCACCTTTATCATACAGAGTTGTAAAAAATTCTGAAGCTGTTTCATGATGAATTTTAGCAGTTGTACGCGAATAATTATCAAATGTAATTCCGAAGTCCTCAAAAGATTTCTTGATAATTGTATGGTATTTATCTACAATATCTTGAGGGGAAACGCCTTCCTTTTTTGCTTTAATTGTAATTGGCACACCATGTTCGTCGCTACCACACATAAACGCAACATCGTTTCCGGTTAAGCGTAAATAACGTGCGTAAATATCAGCAGGCACATACACTCCTGCCAAATGCCCAATATGAATGGGACCATTGGTGTAAGGCAATGCTGCAGTAATTGTATATCTTTTTGGTGTGTTCATTTATTTTGAAAACTAAGTCAGGTCGAGCGCAGTCGAGACCTAATTAAAAACCTCTCGACTGCACTCGAGGAGACAAAAAAGTCTATTTTATTTTGTTTGAAGAGACAAAAATACACATTTATAAAGCTTTATTGAAAAAAAATGTACATTTACAAAAAGCCTTTTTTATGATTTTTAAACGCGTCTTTTGTTGTGTGCTTCTATTTGTTTTGGTAACCACAAAAACTGTAATAGCACAAGACTCAATCTCATCTCATTATTCTGATTCTATAAATAAAAAACTCATTCAACCTCCTTATTTAAAAACTGGTGATACAGTTGCTATAGTAGCACCTTCAGGGATTTTAAACCATCGTGAAAAAGAAATTAACCATGCCAAAGAATTGCTTAAAAGTTGGGGCTTGAACGTTATTATGGGTGAACATCTGTTTAGTAAATTCGGGCATTTTGCAGGTACTGACGATGAACGTGCCGAAGATTTTCAAAAAGCATTAGATAACCCAAATATAAAAGCTATTTGGGCTGCTCGTGGTGGTTATGGAACGGTTCGCATTTTAGATAAATTAGATTACACAAAATTTAAAGAACATCCCAAATGGATTATTGGTTACTCTGATATTACTGCGCTTCACAACCAACTAAATAACGAAGGCAGCGAATCTATACATGCTTTAATGGCTACAAGTTTAACTGATAATCTGGAAGAAATCAAGGAAAATGTATCTACATTTAAGGACGCTATTTTTGGAATGCCTTTAGCTTATACTATTGAAGGCTCAAAATACAACAAAACAGGAACAGCTTCAGGGCAATTAGTTGGTGGAAACCTCACTTTATTACACACCATGTTAGGCTCAAAAACCAGTATTGACACAAATGGGAAAATTTTGTTTTTTGAAGAAATTGGTGAATACGCTTACCATATTGACCGCATGTTGCAAAGCATGAAACGGGCTGGTTATTTTAAACACTGCAAAGGTCTTATCGTTGGTTCTATAATTAAAGTGAGAAAAAATACAACCCCTTGGGGAAAGCCTATTGAACAACTTATTTTGGATGTTGTAGCCGAATACGATTTCCCTGTGTTATTTAATTTTCCTGTTGGACATGATGATGAAAATCGTGCTATGATACTTGGGAGAAGGATTGAGTTAACAGTAGGCAGTAATCAGTCTTCAGTTGTTTTTGAAAATTAATAAACTAATATTATGAAATTATTTTTAAAACTTTTTTTAATATCACTTCTACTATCTAGCTGTTCTGCAAATAGATATTTACTTACAGACAGCAATAAAGATGACAAACAATTCTTAATCAAAAAAATTAAAAAAGCCAAATCAAATGGTGAAATTTCAAGCCACAAGCCAATTATAGTCATTGATGGAAAACCATACAGATATTCTTTTGAATTGAAAGAAGAAAAATTAACGATATCTAAATCTGATATTAAGGAAATTAATATTTTAAAAAAAGAAACTGGTATTAGCATTTATGGCGTTTTTGGTAAAAATGGGGTTTTATTAATTACAACATTTATTGAAAAGAATAATAT
>JADFSQ010000146.1 GCA_022560715.1 Bacteroidota bacterium | reverse complement strand
CTTGTAGTGCCACAGCTTTCGGACAAATATGACCTCTGCTAAAATCGTCTTTTTTATCGCCTTTTATAGAAATTATGGTTTTGTCTTGATAGGTAATTTCTAAACCACACATGGCTTCACAAAGATTACACGTACGATAATGAGTTTTTACAGTTTCCATTATTCAACATTTTGACAAGCAATTAAGCCACCATATTCTAAAGCAATAGAGCGATCTCCTGCAATTTTTTGATATTCTGGATTTGAAACCATAGCAAAAAAGTGATTTACAGTTGGGTATTCTACCAAAAAAATAACATGTGGTTGGTTGATTGAATCACCAATAACTGTACTATGAACCTGACCTTTCCAGATTAATTTTGCGCCAGATTTAGCAACAAAAGGTTGTGCATTTTTAAAATAACGCGCATAGGTTTCCTGACCAGTTTCGTTAGTGCTTGCTTGTGCTTTAAATTTTAAAATATTGAGCATCACTAAAGGTGTATTTTTTGGATAAGCCTGTAGTTCTGCTAATTGTGCGTCGGTTGAAGAAACTTGATTAGAAAGCATAATTTATCGAATTAAAATGAATTAAATTTGAATGACTTTTGAAAGGTAACGAAGTTAGTGGTTTTTTCTGTCAATGTCCTATTTTGGCTATGATATTAATTTTCACAACAACTTGTTTTGTGTTACATTTACGAAATAATTTCCGCTAAAGCGAAAACCTTAATAACCATATTATCGTGAATTTGTTAAATAAAATAATTTGATATCAAGATCGACCATAGACCAAGTATTTGATGCTGCTCGTGTAGAGGAGGTTATTGGCGATTTTGTCATGCTGAAAAAAGCCGGGAGCAATTTTAAAGGCTTAAGTCCTTTTAGCGAAGAACGTACTCCAAGTTTTATGGTGTCGCCTGTAAAACAGATCTGGAAAGATTTTTCAAGCGGAAAAGGAGGCACAGTTGTTTCTTTTTTAATGGAACATGAACATTTCACCTATCCGGAAGCGATAAAATACCTCGCCAAAAAATACAATATTGAAGTTGAAGAAACCGAACAGAGCGATGAACAGAAGCAACAGGCAGATGAGCGTGAAAGTATGTATTTGGTTAGTGAATTTGCGAGTCAGTATTTTCAAAATATATTACTCAAAACCGATCAGGGAAAGGCTATTGGATTAAGCTATTTTAAAGAGCGGAAATTTACCGAAGAAACGATAAAAAAATTCGATTTAGGGTATGCTTTAGACGAATGGCAAGCCTTTACAGACGAAGCTTTAAAAAAGGGCTATCAGTTAGACTATTTAGAAAAAACTGGGCTTACAATTGTTAAAGAAGAAAGGCATTTCGATCGCTTTAAAGGGCGTGTTATTTTTCCTATTCACAGTATGTCTGGTCGTGTATTGGGTTTTGGAGGGCGCATTTTAGCCGCTAATAAAAATGCTGCTAAGTACCTTAATTCTCCTGAGAGCGAAATTTATCATAAAAGTAAAGTGCTGTATGGTATTTATCATGCTAAACAAAGTATTGCAAAAGAAGACAACTGTTATCTTGTAGAAGGTTATACAGATGTGATTCAGTTTTACCAAAAAGGAATAAAAAACGTAGTATCTTCTTCTGGGACAGCTTTAACACCAGACCAAATTAGACTTGTTAACAGGCTTACAAAAAATATTACGGTTTTGTTTGATGGTGATGCGGCTGGAATTAGAGCTTCGCTTCGAGGCATCGACCTTATTTTAGAACAAGGTATGAATGTAAAAGTTTGTACGTTTCCAGATGGCGAAGATCCAGATAGTTTTGCAAAACAAAATACATTTGAAGAGTTGACATTGTATCTTCAAGAAAATTCCAAAGATTTTATTGCTTATAAGGCAGCTTTGCTCATGGAAGAAGCCAAAAACGATCCTGTAAAAAAGGCTGATTTAATTAGAGATATGGTGACAAGTATTTCGAAAATTCCTGATCGTATTCAAACAGAAATTTATGTGCAAGAATGTGCGCGAATTATGGATATTAGCGAAGATGTACTCTTTAGCACATTGGCACAAATAGGAAGAAAAGAATTGCGGGACGCTAATAAAACCTATCAAACCAAACAAAAAGCTTTTGAAGTTGTTAAACACCAAGCCGTATTAAAAAAGGTAGATATTCAGTTTGAATTAGAGCAAAGAATTATTGAAGTATTACTGCTCTACGGAAATAAAACTGAAGATTTTGAAGATTTAGTACTAAAAGAAAATGAAGAAGGAGAACTGATTTTAGAACCAATTATACATAAAGCAAAAGTATTTGAAAAAATTTATTTGGATTTGCAAGAAGATGAAATGGAGTTTTCCAACGATAATTTTAGAGAACTTTACTATACAATAATTGACACTTTAAACCAGAATCCAGATACTGGTTTAGAAAATTTTGTAAATAAAGTAGATCCTAAAATTGCAAGTGATATTACAAATATTTTAATGAATGACGAGCGTTATGAATTACATGATTGGCAACGAAAAAATATTTTTCCAAAAGCTAAAAATCATAGTGTAGCACAATTGGTAAATGAAACTATTTTAAGTTTACGCTGTTTTTTAATTGATCAGAAAGTAAGCGAATTTAAACAAGAAACCATTGACAATAAAAATGATACCAATAAGAGCATTTTAGAAGAAGTAAAAGATTACTCAAAATTAAAAACACTTTTATCAAGAAAGTTGGATCGTGTTCTATAAGTTAACCTAATTCTAAATGTCTTGCCTGGTTTACAAGATCTACGAGATTAGTGACATTAAGTTTTTTCATTAGTCTGGCTTTATAGGTGCTTATGGTTTTTTCATTAATTTCTAACTCTTTAGCGATTTCTTTATTTCTTCTGCCAGAGGATAATAATTTTAAAACTTCAACTTCACGCATTGACAGTTTTTTGTAGAGTTTACTTGGTTTGTTTCCGCGTTCATCAAATGCCAAACGTTGCGCTAAATTATTACTAATGTAAATACCTCCATTATACACTTTAATAATAGCTTCTTTAATAGTTTGTGTACTTACTGTTTTAGTTAAATAACCAGATGCACCAGCTTTAATACAACTTATTGCATAGATTTCTTCAGGATGCGAGCTAAACATAATAACTCTTACATGGCTATACTCTTTTTTTAAAGTTCTAAGTGCTGTAATGCCGTTAAGTTCAGGCAAATCAATTTCAGAAAGCACCACATCTACATCATTTTTACCTACAAAATCGAATAATTCTTTTCCAGTAATTACACTTCCAATAACTTGAATGTCTTGAGAGGTTTCAAAAAGCATCCGAAGTCCAGTTCTTATAATAGGATGAAAATCTGCAACTAATACCTTAATCATGATATAAGTTTTTAGTTAGTATTAAGAAGGCGTAATCACAAATAGAAAAAGGATGACTGTTAATGATTAACGTTTAAAAGTACAAAAAAAACAGTAAAACCTCCCTTTATTTATAAAAAATTACATAAAATCTTTAGGAATCTTACAGATGGGAATAGGAATCATTTTATGTTTATTGGCTGTATTGTAGCGTTTAAAAATGCTAAACACTTCTTTTTCGCGACCTTTAAAAGCATCAATAGTTTTTCCTTCAGAATCTATTTGCATTGCCCATTCTAACTCATCATAATTTGCTCCTATTTGGTCTTCATCACTTCTGGCATCACCAAATAATCCGTCGCTTGGTGCTGCAATCATTATAGCATCTGGAACTTGTAAGTACTCGCCTAATTGATATACTTGCGATTTTAACAAATCGGCAATTGGACTTAAATCAACACCTCCATCACCATATTTTGTGTAGAAACCTACACCAAAGTCTTCAACTTTATTTCCTGTACCTGCAACAAGTAAGTTTAATAATCCTGCATGATAAAAAAGCGTAGTCATTCGTAATCGCGCTCGAGTATTAGCCAATGCCATATCAACCGTTGTAAGATTGCCTTCAAGTGAAACCTCGGTTTTAAATGTTTCAAAAACAGGCGTTAAATCAACTCTTACATCACTCACATTTTTAAATTGCTTTTTTAATTGTGCGATATGTTCTTGTGCTCTTGTAACATGACTTTTTGCCTGATGTATCGGCATTTCCATACATAATACGTCTAAACCAGTTTTTGCACATAGGGTTGAGGTAACTGCTGAATCAATTCCACCGGAAATACCAACTACAAACCCATTGACATTTGCTTTAACAGCATAGTCTTTGAGCCAATTTACAATATATGAAACAACCTTTTTTGAGTTCATAAAGAATATTACCTTTGTCGAACAAAAATAAGCGAATAGAGTAATTAATAAAAATTAATATCGTTTAAGTTTGATAACTAAATTATATGCATAAAATATTAAGTTTTTTTGTAATTATTTGTTTTGTATTCTCCTGCGAAATTGAAAGCAAATTAGAGCAGAAAATTGCTGAAATAGATGTGACTGTAAATGTAGAGCGTTTTGATAAACTTTTTGCTAAAGTTACGCCTAATGGTCTTCCGCAATTAAAAAATGATTACCCGTTTATGTTTTCAAAACGGTTTAATGATTCGGTATGGATTAACAGAATTAATGACACATTACAGTGGCAATTAAATAAAGAAGTTGAAAAGGCTTTTCCTAATGAAACTGCTTTTGAAGATGACATACAATCCATGTTTCAGCATTTAAAATATTATTTTAAAACATTCAAATCGCCCAGAATTATTACATTAACTTCGGATGTTGAGTATAGAAACAAAACCATAGTTACCGACACCATTGTGCTTATTGCTTTAGACACGTATTTAGGCGAAGACCACGAGTTTTATGGTAGGATTCATAATTATATTAAACAGAATTTTGAAGCATCTCAAATTGTTTCAGATTTGGCGGCTCAATATGCAATACAAAACATTTATCAACCTAAAAGAAAATCGCTGTTAGACGAAATGATATATTTTGGGAAGGTTCTGTATTTTAAAGATGCTGTGATTCCTTTTAAAAGCGATGAAGAAAAAATGGGCTACACAAAAGAACAATTGGTTTGGGCAATCGATAATGAACGTTATATTTGGAGCTACTTTGTGGAAAGAGAATTATTGTTCGATAAGAATCCTAAATTAGTATTACGTTTTATTAATCCTGCACCTTTTTCTAAATTTAATCTGGAATTAGATAAAGAATCGCCAGGTCGCATTGGGCAATATTTAGGTTGGCAGATTGTAAGGGCTTATATGAAAAATAACGATGTTACTTTACTGCAAATGCTTGGCTCGACTGCTGAAGATATTTTTAATAATTCTAAATTTAAACCTCGTAAATAATGTCGAAAACACATAACTCTAAAATAGAAATCAATGTGACCCTTGATGACAACCGAGTGCCAGAAAAATTATCATGGTCGGCGACTGATGGTGGTATATTAGATGCTGAAGCAAAGGCAATACTGCTTTCGGTTTGGGACAATAAAGCAAAAGAGGCATTACGAATAGATTTATGGACAAAAGATATGCCTGTTGAAGAAATGAACGTGTTTTTTCATCAAACTTTAGTCGCAATGAGCGATACATTTTATCGTGCCACACAAGACGAAAAGATGACAGCCACTATGAAAGACTTTTGCGATTATTTTGCAGAGAAATTGAAGTTGAAGACGTAAAATAAGTACAATATAATATTGAAATTCTCTTCTCGCAGCTAATTTAATAAGGTATATTTTAACTTAGTTCTTAAAAGTTTTTTTATAAATACTGACACCTTCTTTAATAGTTTCTACAACTAACTGATTCCACTCTTTATCCCAATGACAATCCATAATCATTTCATCTGCAGGTATATCAAAAATTTTTCTTAGTTT
>JADFSQ010000145.1 GCA_022560715.1 Bacteroidota bacterium | reverse complement strand
ACTCAATTGATAAGTAATGTAGAAGCTCTTGCCAAATATGCTTTTGGAGAAACGGCTTCAAAACGGATAGAACTATATAAAAAATATTTATCAGTAAACGATAAACGTTATCTGGATTGGGCAATAGAGCAAATGGTATGCTGGAAACAAGATAAATCGTTACCTAACATCATTCATATTCATGGTGAAAAAGATGTTGTTTTTCCTATACAAAATATTAAAGATTGTATTACTGTAAAAGGAGGTACACATATTATGATTATTACCAAGTTTAAATGGTTTAACGAGAATCTTCCTAAACTCATTTTAAGGTAACTAATCAGTGTCTAAAATTAAAAGTATTTAAAGTGCACTAAAGTCAGTGTTTTTCAACTAAAATTTTAACTTTAGATTTTTTTTGCATTATTTATTTTGTAAAATGGAGCAAAACGTTTAAACTTTCTTTGTCTTAAAAACTTTAGGGCACTTTTAACTTTAGTACACTTTAAGTACTGATTAGAAACTATTTTTTATACATTTAAATAAAATTTGAAATATGAAACGAGCATGCTAAAAAGCTTATCATTCAAAGGAATGATTAATTGCGAACAGCATGTGACCTTTGAAAAACAATAAATATAAACACATGAAAATTATTAAAAACATTTTGGCTTTCGTTGGCTTATTAAGTGTATCTGGATTGTTGATTTTTGCAGTTCAAGATGCTCCAAGCGACGATAATTTAGAAAAGAAAATGATTAACGATTATAATGTTTATGCGTTAAACATACCAGAAAATTTAGATTTTTCTGGTGAAGCAATGCCTTTAAATAATCCAGACATTTTAGAACGTATGGATCGAGAACTGCTTGTAAATACGTATTGGCAATCTAATGGTTTGCTAATGTTTAAACGTGCCAACAAGTACTTTCCGGTAATTGAACCAATTCTTGCTAAAAACGAAATTCCAGACGACTTTAAATACCTTGCAGTTATTGAAAGCGGATTAACAAATGCGGTCTCACCAGCTAATGCAAGAGGGTTTTGGCAAATAATGAAGGCAACTGGAAAAGAAAATGGTTTGGAAATTAATACAAATGTTGACGAACGTTATCATCTGGAAAAAGCTACTGAAACCGCCTGTAAATACCTGTTGGAAGCTAAAGAAAAATTCGGAACCTGGACGCTTGCGGCGGCGGCATACAATGCTGGAATAACTGGAATTTCTAAACGACTGAACAGTCAATCAGTTACTAATTATTACGATTTGCTTTTAGGCGAAGAAACAGGACGATATATTTTTAGAATAGTTGCTCTAAAGGAAATATTAAATAATCCTGACAAATATGGCTTCAATTTTAGATATAAAGACCTTTATAATTCAATTCCTACATATACAGTTTCGGTTGATACTGTAGTTGCCGATTTTGTAGCGTTTTCAAAACAATTTGGAATTAATTATAAAATATTAAAATTGCATAACCCTTGGTTAAGAGAAGCACATCTTAATAATAAATCGAGAAAAGAATATTTGATAGAAATACCAAAAGATGGGTATTATTCAATTCCTTGATACAAACCTATAACAATTAACGACGGCTACGTCTATTTTGTCTTGATGATGTTGGACTTCCATAATGTTGATTAGGCATTTGCGCCTTTTTCATTTGCTCTTTCATCATCTTAATTTGATCTGCTAACATGTTTCTCTTGTCAAGTTTTTGTGCTTCAGACAGTAATTTATTTGCTTCTTGCCTTCTTCTTTTACTAAACGCAATTCCAGCTAAATTTAATTTCGCCATTGCCAGATCATGATCCATAGATAAACCTAAAGAAATAGCGGTTTTAAAATATTTTTCTGCTTCATTCATATTGGTTTGTGAAACCATAATGCCATTTAAGTAATGGTAATAACCTTGTTGCTTGGTTGTTAAAGCACTTTTCGGATTCTTAATTTTATCCAACCATTTTTTTGCACCTTCAAAGTTTTGCTTTCTCAATTTCAAAAAAGACAAAAGGATAAATTCATTTTTAAAATAAAGAAATATAAATATTGTAGATAACAGAAGGTACATAATACCATTGCCAATTAATCCTTCATAAAATTGATAACCACCATAAGCAATAATCAAAATTGCAATAAAAAGTTTTATATTTTTGTTGTACATTTTTTCAGTTTAATTAAGAGACTGCAAAGTTAGTAAAAACAATTGTAAATATTTTTAAAATTAGATTTGTCTAAGTAAAAACTCTTTGTATATTTGCACGCAGTTTTGAAATACATATCAAAACATTAATAAAGAATAAGATTATTAAAGATATAAAACAATGCCAAAAAGAACGTTTCAACCATCAAAAAGAAAGCGAAGAAACAAACATGGTTTTAGAGAAAGAATGGCTTCGGTTAATGGTAGAAAAATCCTTGCTCGTAGAAGAGCAAAGGGTAGAAAAAAAATATCTGTGTCTTCAGAATTAAGACATAAAAAATAATGATTAACAATTGTTAATATATTAAAGGTGTTACTATACGTAACGCCTTTTTTTATACCTGTTTGATACCTATTTTTGAACAATTTAAAAGTCACACATACCAATGCCAAAAAGAAAAAACCTTAACTCTATTTTAATAATTGGTTCAGGGCCAATAGTTATAGGACAGGCTTGTGAATTTGATTATTCTGGAACTCAAGCACTTCGTTCTTTGAGCGAAGATGGAATTGAAACTGTTCTTATCAATTCTAATCCTGCAACAATAATGACAGATCCTTCAATGGCAGATCATGTGTATTTATTGCCATTAACAACAAAGTCTATTGTAGAAATACTTAAAGAATGCCCTCAAATTGATGCTGTTTTGCCAACAATGGGAGGACAAACAGCGCTTAATTTATGTATTGAAGCCGATGAAAAAGGGATTTGGAAAGATTTTAATATAGAAATTATTGGTGTTGATATTGCTGCCATTAATATAACAGAAGACAGAGAACAGTTTAAATGCTTGATGCATAAAATTGGGATTCCAATGGCACCTCAAGCAACAGCCACATCCTATTTAAAAGGTAAAGAAATCGCTCAAGAATATGGATTTCCTTTAGTCATCAGAGCTTCATTTACACTTGGAGGTGCTGGAGCTTCTATTGTGCACAATGCAGAAGAATACGACGAACTATTAACTCGTGGTTTAGAGATTTCTCCAATCCATGAAGTTATGATTGACAAAGCACTTATTGGTTGGAAAGAATTTGAATTAGAATTGTTAAGAGATTCAAATGATAATGTGGTAATTATTTGTTCCATAGAGAATATGGATCCTATGGGAATTCATACAGGAGACTCCATAACTGTAGCTCCTGCGATGACTTTAAGTGATACAACATATCAGAGGATGCGTGATATGGCAATTAAAATGATGCGTAGTATTGGCGATTTTGCAGGTGGTTGTAATGTGCAATTTGCTGTAAGTCCAGACGAAAAAGAAGACATTATTGCCGTAGAAATTAATCCTCGTGTATCTCGATCATCTGCATTGGCAAGTAAAGCCACAGGATATCCTATTGCAAAAATAGCAGCAAAATTGGCAATTGGCTATAATTTAGACGAATTACAAAATCAGATTACAAAATCTACTTCGGCATTATTCGAACCAACTTTAGACTATGTTATTGTAAAAATTCCACGTTGGAATTTTGATAAATTCGAAGGAAGCGATAGAACCCTTGGCATACAAATGAAATCGGTTGGAGAAGTTATGGGCATTGGACGCTCATTTCAGGAAGCACTACATAAGGCAACACAATCTTTAGAAATTAATCGTAATGGTCTTGGAGCTGACGGAAAAGGATATAAAGACTACGATGTAATAATCAGTAAACTTACTTATGCAAGTTGGGATCGTGTGTTTGTAATTTATGACGCTATTCAATTGGGAATTCCATTGAGCAGAATTCATGAGATCACTAAAATTGATATGTGGTTCTTGAAACAATATGAAGAACTCTACCATTTAGAAAAAGAAATCTCAACTTTTAATATAGATACTATAAAGCGTGATCTATTGCTTGAAGCCAAGCAAAAAGGATATGGAGATAGGCAAATAGCCTATATGTTGGGCTGCTTGGAAAGTAAGGTGTACAAAAAACGTGAAGAATTAAATATTAATCGTGTTTACAAACTTGTTGACACTTGTGCTGCCGAGTTTAAGGCGAAAACACCGTATTATTATTCTACGTTCGAAAATGAATTGGAAACAGCAGATGGCAAACGTTTTGCAGATAATGAAAGTGTGGTTTCCGATAAGAAAAAAATTATCGTATTGGGTTCTGGACCAAATAGAATTGGGCAAGGCATTGAATTTGATTATTGCTGTGTTCATGGTGTATTGGCTGCTGCTGAATGTGGTTATGAAACCATAATGATTAACTGTAACCCTGAAACCGTTTCAACCGATTTTGATACAGCAGATAAACTCTATTTTGAACCTGTGTTTTGGGAACATATTTACGATATAATTAAGCATGAAAAACCTGAAGGTGTGATTGTGCAACTTGGTGGGCAAACCGCTTTAAAACTGGCTGAAAAATTAGATCGATATGGAATTAAAATTATTGGCACTTCTTTTAAATCTCTAGATTTAGCTGAAGATAGAGGCAATTTTTCGACACTATTAAAAAAACTTAACATTCCTTATCCAGAATTTGATATCGCTACATCTGCAGATGAGGCTATGACTATTGCAGATGTGTTAGGTTTTCCAATCCTCATTCGCCCTTCGTATGTACTAGGAGGACAAGGCATGAAAATTGTGATTAATAAAAAAGAATTAGAAGAGCACGTTGTAGATTTACTTCGCAAAATGCCAGGGAATAGATTGCTGTTAGACCATTATCTCGATGGTGCTATAGAAGCGGAAGCCGATGCAATTTGCGATGGCGAAAACGTTTATATTATTGGTATTATGGAGCATATAGAGCCTTGCGGAATCCATTCGGGAGATAGTAACGCCACATTGCCACCATTTAATCTTGGCGATTTAGTCATGCAGCAAATTAAAGATCATACTAAAAAAATAGCATTGGCACTAAACACTGTTGGTTTAATTAATATACAATTTGCTATAAAAGATGAGATGGTTTATATTATAGAAGCCAATCCCAGAGCATCGCGAACAGTACCATTTATTTCTAAAGCATATAAAGAGCCTTATGTTAATTATGCAACACAAGTTATGTTAGGAGAAAAGAAAGTAACCGATTTTAATTTTAATCCTCAATTAAAAGGGTACGCCATTAAACAGCCAGTATTTTCGTTTAATAAATTTCCTAACGTAAATAAAAAACTGGGACCCGAAATGAAAAGTACAGGAGAAAGTATTTTGTTTATCGACAACTTAAAGGACGACCAGTTTTATGAACTGTACTCCAGACGTAAAATGTATTTGAGTAAGTAATTTATCTTTTTTAACATTTTAATGTAGGTCATGTAACTTATTTTTTTGTAATTTTAAAACAAAAAAGTTATGAAACATCCTTTACTAAATTTCAATACTCAAGAGAATTGCTATATGGATGTTACATGTGACAATTAAAAACTATAAATTATAGACACATGAAAACAAAATTACTTATTTTATTTTGCCTTATATTATTTAGCATAAGTGCACAAACTATACATGATATTGATTGGAAAGTTGGTTCTTTGAGCCCGGATACAGATAAAATTATTGCACGTGGAGACATAGTTAGATGGACTTGGAAAGATACGGCTCCACATACTGTTACAAATGCCTTTGGTAGTACAGATACATTTGATAGTGGATCTCATACAGAATTGAACTACCAATATTCAAGGACTTT
>JADFSQ010000144.1 GCA_022560715.1 Bacteroidota bacterium | reverse complement strand
TTTTGAAAGAATTGATTTAGAGGATGGATATTTGAAAACTTCTCTATTGGTAGGCGAGAAAAGTTATAGGTTTGCTCAACCTGATAAAGAAGACACAAGAAACTTGATGCGTCTATTAGGATGTACAGAATTTAATCTTGATGGTAAGAAAGTAACTGCATTTTTCAAGTCTAATGTAGGTTTAATTGGAGTTTCACCTTATCTACCACCTGAATAAGGAGTTAAAATGGGTTTAGAAGAGGATGTTGCAGATAGAGCAGATGGTTCTTTAGAGAATGATATAGTTAATGAAGAATCTTGGTTTAAACAAAAAGCTAAATTTATTGCTAAGGAAGTTTATACTCATGGTGTAGTATCTTATGCTGGTTTGATTATAGCAAATCCGATTTTTACAGTTTTTGACCATCTTATTATGGGTTTTAGTGATGACTTATCTAGAGAGGGTAAGATAAATGCAACTAAATGGACTTTTTTAGGATCTGGTTATTTGTTTAATTTTTTAAAAACAGCCAGTGTACAACTTCGACAATTGATTGATAGTCCGTCAACACCGTTGAAAAAATTCTTGTAAAACCTTGATGCTGGCTTTCTCTTTTTACAGCGAGCACATACTTTATGTGTTTTTGTTTTCATAATTTTATTTGTGTTTATGAGGGTAATTATATTTTTTTAGCTAAAATATTTTGCCCGAATTGATTTAGAATTAAGCTAATAACTTCATTCTTTTCATTTTTATTGAAGGTGATTTCAGCATTAGATATCTTCATGTAAAAATGATTTTTACTCAAAGCATAAAGTTTAATCCTTTTAGTTTGTCCTGGTGCTGTTAGGTATAATTCATTAGTATCATTGGTGATTTTAATGTTTAGATTTTCTTTTACTTGATAAGAGCCACTCAATTCTTGTAATACTTCTTTAGAAAGAGAAATTATTTTTCTATCCTTTTTTACCGATTTCTTTGTTTTAATATTTTTATTAGATGTCGATTTCTCAAGAGTTAAAAGAGCTATTTTTTTTGTCACCTCTGAAAGATTTTTACAATTGCAATTTGATAATGCTACGATGTATGTGTTTTCTTTAGGTAAGAACAATGCAATTGATGTAAATCCTTTTGTGCTTCCTGAATGCGCTATAACTGGTGATCCTTTTAAGTTGGCCATTCTAAAACCATATCCGTAGGGAATAATCTTACCATTTTTTATAGTAGTAGGAGTGATGGCTTTTTTTAGGCTCGAATATTTAATAAGAGCATTGGACTTTAGAGCATTTTGCCATTTTAATAAATCATCTACTGTAGAAAGTATAGAACCAGCTGCGTAAGGCAATGTCAAACTCATGTAATCAGCATTTGTAAAAGTGTTTTGTTGTGCTTGATATCCTGAAACCCTATTTTTAATAACTTCTTTATTGCTACCATAATAAGAGGAAGACATTCCTATTTTTTTAAAAATAGTAGTTTCAATAAAATCTTCATACGATTGTTTAGAAACAATTTCGATAATAAGGCCAAGCACAATATATCCTGCATTGCTATATTTAAAATTTGTACCAGGTTTAAAATCTAAAGGGGCATTCTTAAAATAACTAATTAGCTCTTTTGAAGTCATATCTGTTTTAGAAATAGCTCCTTTTTTGCCAACCGGAGTGTTATTTTGTATTCCAGAAGTGTGGTTTAATAAATGATGAATTGTAATGCTGTTTCCTTCAGTTGGGTAATCAGGTATATATTTTAGAATGTCATCCGTCAATTTAAGTTTGCCTTGTTCTTCTAAGATTAAAATAGCAATGGCTGTAAATTGTTTTGTTATAGAACCAATTTGAAATACATTATCAGTTTTCAGAGGTATGTCTAATTCCATATTAGCGATACCAAACGCTTTTTTATATATGGGTTTGCCATCTTTTGCAATTAAAATTGAGATTCCAGGTTCGTTTAGTTTGTAATTTGAAGAAAGTATAGCATCTATTTTGGATTCAAAGTTTTGTCCGAAACTAAAATGTATTGTGAGAAGAAAAATAGAAAGTGTAAAAAATTTATTCATTATGTTATATTTAATTGTTCGAGACAAAATTAAACATAACGGGTTGTGACTCTTGTGCCAGACTTACGACTTCTTTACGACATCTATGCTACATCTTTTATCAGTAGGTGAATAAATAGTCTTTTTTCTTTAAGAATGAAGAATGAATGAGTTGAAAAATCAGGTTGAATTTCATTTGGTTAATTGGCTACAACTTGGTTTTATGATTAATATCACTTTGCAATTAAAGAAAATTCACTATTCACTTTTGAGGTTCGATATTGTCGTTTTGGCGGGTCTATGTTAATTCCAAATGGAAACACTAGTTTTTGAAATTTGCTTTTGTCATAACATATCAAAGCCAAAAATTATTAGCAATAAATACTTAAATTTGTATACCTCTGTATTTAATAATCAATACATAATAAGAATATGACTGAATTAAAAAAATACTCCGACATTTCTTCGCTCTGGCTCGAATATAAAAATGGTTTAAAGTATTATATCTTTAAAAAAGTCAAAAATGAAGAGATAGCAAACGATTTATCTCACGAGGTATTAATGAAGGTCTACAATTCTTGTTGCTCAAATATTAAAATTAAGAATGTGAGGTCATGGATGTTTCAAATTGCTCATAATACAACAATTGATTATTTAAAAAAGCAAAACAAGTTCACTAATAAAGTTCCTGAAAATTATGATGATGATTATTATAATGTTTTTCAAGAAGCAAATGAAGTTATAAAACCACTAATTCAATTATTACCTGACAAATACGCAATCCCACTACATTTATCAGATATTGAAGAGTTTAAACAAAAAGAAGTTGCTCAAAAATTGAATTTGAGTTTAACAGCTACAAAAAGTAGAATACAAAGAGCTAGAATTCTTTTAAAAGAGAAAATTATTGAATGTAACAACTTGGAAATAAATACAAAAGGAAATCCTATTTCAATTGAAATTAAACAAAGCTGTAAACCATTGCAAGAACACCTAAAAAAAAATAATTAATAAATTTTGCGTCTTTTGTTATCCTAAATAGTCTTGGTTGTGATATTAATTCTAAAACTAAGAAGTAATGAATAATCGCGATTTACCAGTAGCAATAATTGGGGGAGGGCCAGTAGGCTTAGCAGCAGCAGCACATCTTAAAAAAAACAATCAACCATTTATTCTTTTTGAAACTGGACGTCAAATTGGCGCTAACATTTTAAAATGGGGACATGTAAGGTTGTTTTCTCCTTGGGAATATAATATTGACAAGGCTGCAGAAACCTTATTAAAAGAAGCACAAATACCGATTCCAAACAAGGAATATGTTCCCTACGGAAAGGAAATCGTTAATGATTATTTAAAGCCATTAGCCAATTTAAGAGGCATTAAAGAAAATATTCACTTAAATTCGAAGGTAATAGCCATTGGAAGAAACGGTTTAGATAAGATGAAAAATGACAAGAGAGAAGAACTTCCATTTTCTATTCAAGTTATAGAAAATGGCACGTTTAACATGTATGAAGCTAAAGCCGTAATTGATGCTTCAGGCACCTGGCAAAATCCAAATCCCGTAGGATCTGGTGGAATTTTCGCAGTAGGCGAAATAGAAAATAGAGCTCAAATATATTATGGTATGCCTGATATCAATGAAACAGATAAAGATAAATATGCCAATAAAACTACTTTGGTTGTGGGTGGAGGCCATTCGGCTATTGGGACCATTTTAGCTTTAAATAACCTTATAAAAGAATTTCCAAACACAAAGATCCATTGGTTATTACGAAAAAAGCAAATTAGTGATGTGTATGGTGGTCAAGAAGCTGATAAATTTAAGGCAAGAGGTGCATTAGGTATTCAAATTGAAAAACTGGTGAATTCAGGAGCTATTGAAATTCATACACCTGTATATATTCATGAAATTGAAAAAAACAATGGCCAATTAATAATTAAAGGGTTAAAACACAAAGATTCTTTTACATTGGAGGGTATAGATAAAATAATTAGCAATACAGGCTCTCGCCCAGATTTTAATTTCTTAAGAGAAATTCGTTTTGACTCAGATGCAGCTCTGGAGAGTGTGCCTAAGCTAGCTAACTTAATTGATCCAAATATTCATAGTTGTGGCACTGTAAGACCACATGGGGAAGCAGAATTAAGGCAAAAGGAAAAAGGGTTTTATATCGTTGGTGTTAAAAGTTATGGCCGTGCTCCAATATTTTTAATGACCACGGGCTATGAACAAGTAAGGTCGATAGTCGCTTTTATGAATGGTGATTTTGAAAGTGCAAAAAGGGTAGAATTGTATTTGCCAGAAACAGGAGTTTGTAGCTCTGGAATCAGTGTAAAAATTAAAGACGACCTCATCAAAGTAAAAAAGAACTGCGCTGTAAGTTGCAGTACTTAAAATACATACTCAACAAAATAAATAAGTGTTACTTAACCGTACAGTAGTTGTATCAAAATCGAACACATTATATTTTAACAACATACATACATGGCTAAGTATCAGTTAGTTGTTTTTTTGGCACAGTATTCTCATTAGAATTAGAAAATCAATCAATAAACAAATACAATGAGAACAAAAATTAGTTTACTAAATTTTATTTTACTGCTTATTATAAGTAGTTGTGCTAAGGAAAAAACCGACACCATTTCAATCGTCAAAAAATAAATTATTAAAAAAATGAAAAATAAAGTACCAGCCAATGTTAATTTTGTTGATATCAATATCAATATAAAAATTAAACTTTCTGTTCTTTGGGCATCTTTAATGTTTTGTTATATATATGGTGATTATTTTTTACTATACGTGCCTAATAAAGTAGAAGGACTTGTAAGTGGGGATAATAATCTAGACACGCCTATTAAACTGTTTTTAGCAAGCTTGCTATTGGTTATTCCTGCTTTAATGATTTGTTTGTCCATTTTACTAAAACCAAAAATTAACAGATGGCTAAATATAATTTTTGGAATATTTTACACATTAATTATGTTATTGATAGCTGTTACTTCATTATCAGAATGGTTAATATTTTATGTTTTTCTTGCAATTACAGAAAGTATAATTACTTCAGTAATTGTATGGCACGCTATTAAATGGCCGAAAAAAGAAATATTTACATAAATAGGACTAAATGATGACCAACAAGAAAAAAGCAAGATTAGCCGGTTTTTTATATTTAATAGTAGTAGTAACAGGTATTCTTAATTTAGCATATATACCTTCTAAACTTATTGATTGGAAAAGCGCAGCAGTAACATTTACCAATATCTCAACAAATGAGACATTATTCCGTTTTGGGATTTTAAGTGGACTAATATGCTATACAGCATTTTTATTATTACCGTTTGCACTTTATAGGTTTTTAAATCCAATTAATAAAACTATAGCAAGCTTAATGGTTATTTTGTCTGTTGTAAGTGTGCCTATTTCGCTATTAAATTTTAATAACAAATTTTCAGTACTAACATTATTAAATAAAGCTAAAAATCTAGAAGGAATTGAATTGTATAGTGTGCAAGAACAAATTTTATTTTATTTACAGTCATATAACGACGGAAATAAAATAGCATCAATATTTTGGGGATTATGGTTATTCCCCTTTGGATATCTTGTATATAAATCGGGTTTTTTACCTAAAATTCTTGGCATTCTATTAATGTTCGGGTGTCTCGGTTATTTAATAAATTTTACAGGAAGATTACTTTTTCCAGAATATGGAAACACCATTATTTCTGATTATATAACCAAACCAGGTAGTATAGGTGAAATTGGAATTTGCCTATGGCTTTTAATAATTGGAACTAAAGAGAAAAAT
>JADFSQ010000143.1 GCA_022560715.1 Bacteroidota bacterium | reverse complement strand
AGTTATTCCTTTGATTTTATTTGAATTTTATTTCTACAGATTAGCTGGGAAAATTGGGTTTAAGAAGACATTTAAAGTGGGATTTTTAATAGTTTCTGTACTTACTTTACTCTGTTTTTTTGTTGGAAATATTTATCTTATTTTATTACTTCTTATTTTGGCCAATATTGGTATAGCAATGATTGAGCCAACAACCGAAGCTTATTTTTTTGATATATTAAAGGGAAAACAGGTATTACAATTTTATGGTCCTTATAATACTACGATTGATGTGAATAATTTTGTTGTTAAAATTGCGGCATCTACACTCCTTATATTTTTACCGTTTAAGTTTATATTTTTATTATTTGGGGGATTTATGTTTATCTTTTTTTTAGTTTGTTTTAAGATGAGGGAGGTAGTTGAAGCTAAGAAATAGGTTATTTATTATTCAAAATCATATCTAATAAAGCCATTCTAATGTAGATTCAGTTTTCTGCTTTTTTGTAATATCCATCTGCTTCTCCCACGTCCGTTTCTAGGCAAAAACTAAGCGTATACGATTCTATATCTTCTCCTCTTTGGTATTCGTATCTGCCTAAAGCAGAACATTCACTGTCAATGGAAGGAATGGGATATATTGGGAGTTCGTTCAAAACTTCGATCGCAAAATCGTCAAATAGCACATAAACAAGATATTCTGGGTATTGAGAATTATTATTTATCCAGTAAAACTCCAAAGCCAACTTGATGTTTCTTATATCGCTTATGCGCACAAGGTCTCTGTTGCGTGCTTTCTCTTTCGCTCGTTGTTCATTTGGTTTATTAAGAATATCTGATATCTCCTCTACGGTTTCTTGTACTACATTTCTTGTTTGGTGGGATTTGTACTGCATACCTGCAAAAAAACCAAATGCCAAACAAACCACTACAATGACTGATGTTTTTAAGATTGTTCTGTTGTTCTATAGTTTTAGCAATTCGGTTAATGGTTTTATCATCCTCTCTTGGTTGAAGGAATACAATTTGAGAATCTGTTTTGGTTAGTTTTAATGAAATGACTTCGTCTTTTTGTAATTTAAGCAATGTTTGTATAACCTTATCTTCATTAGTTGAAGCCTTATCTGCTATTAAATTGATGTTTACCTTCACGTCCTGATCAAAAATTCCACCATAAGTTCTTAAAATTGTTTTTACTATAGTATTGGTTTCTTCCTGATTCTCTAAATATTCAAATAGCTTGTTGCTGGTAACCAATACTTTTATACTTGAACGATTATAAAACTGCTGCGATAGTGTAATAACACTTGTTCTGTCTAACGCTTTTAGCGCATTATAAGTATGCATTGTGTTTAAACTATAAGTTTTGCAGAATGTATTTAAATTAAATTCGTGAGTTGTAAACTCACCTTCGCCATAAGATATCTGAAAATAATTACACAGTTTTCTATACACTTGTTTTATAAAATCTACAGTAGGTAAAACACTTAAGAACTGGTTTTTAACATGCTGCTCGTCGCCTTTGTTTTTTAAAATTACAGCATAGGCTTTTTTATTATTTCGTCCTGCACGTCCGGCTTCCTGAAAATAACTTTCCATACTTTCTGGTAAATTAATATGAATAACCGTTTTTACATCAGCTTTGTCAATTCCCATTCCAAAAGCATTGGTAGCAACCATAACTTGTTTTTGGTCGTTTAACCATTGCGAAAAGTGTTTCTCTTTTTCAGAATTAGATAATCCTCCATGATAAAACGTACTTGTAAACCCTTTTTGTTCAAGATAATTACTAATCTCGAAGGTGTTTTTTCGGCTTCTAACATATATAATTGAAGAATTCGGATTCTTTTTTAGAATCTGCTTCATTCTAAAATACTTATCGTCTTCTTCAAAAACCATATATGCTAAATGTTCTCTTTTAAAAGATTGCTTAAAGATTTTAGGATTGATGAAATCTAATTCGGCAACAATATCTTCTACAACTTTTGGTGTCGCCGAAGCTGTTAACGCAATGACATTAACAGTTGGCAATAGTTTCCGAAGTAAAATAATATTTTTATATGCCGGACGAAAATCATTTCCCCATTGCGAAATGCAATGTGCTTCGTCAACAGCAATAAGATTTACATTCATTTGTTGTATTCGGTTTTGTACAATATCTTGTTGTAAGCGTTCGGGAGATAGGTATAAAAACTTATAATTTCCATAAATACAATTATCGAGCATTGTATCTATTTCATTGTATTTATATTCGTTAGTAAGTGCCATTGCTTTAATACCTTTTTCTGTTAAGGTGTTTACCTGATTTTTCATTAAAGCTATTAATGGCGAAACAACAATGCAGATGCCTTCTTTTGCAAGTGCAGGAATTTGAAAACACATAGATTTTCCGCCTCCTGTTGGCAAAAGTGCAAAGGTGTCTTCATCTTCAAGTACAGCATTAATAATGTCTTCTTGTAAAGGCTTAAAACTGGTAAAATTCCAATAACGTTCTAATATTTGTATTGGATGCTTCATTATAAATTCTCTAGAATATTTAAGATATAATCGCTACGTTTTTTAATGGAGTAGAAGGGAACATCAATAAGTGTATAATTAAACTTTTCATAAATTTTCACAAGCTGATGATGAATTTTTTTGGCTTGATTAAAATTTTCATAACGTTCATTATCGCTTATATAAATTTTCTGCCAAGGAGCTAAAATAAATACATGGTCGTAAATATTATTTTTACATGCTTCGTTGAAGAATTGAGGATATTCATCACCACTATAATCCATATAGGCCAATATATCTGGTATGCCTCTGTCCAAAAAAACAAAGTTACTGGTTATTGTTGCTGCTTCATCAAATTGTGCTTTTCTCCCTTTTAAAAGGAGTTCGCTAAATAATAAAGGCTTTGTTAAAAATAGTTGTTCGGTTCCTTTTTCTCTTGCTTCTAAAGTAACTTGTCGTGAAACTTCTTGTAAACACGAATAGTTTCTGCATAACAATTCATTGATGATTGAAGTTTTTCCTGTTCCTGGACCTCCAGTAATAACAATTTTTTTTGGTTTCAATGTGGCAGATTTTAATTGTAAAAATCGGAATTAAAAAGGAAATAAAAAAGTGTTCAGTTTTCAGTTAAAGTTTAGTGCTAAATAAATTTAAACTCAAACTAAAAAATTATATTTGCAATTCATTGTTGTCCGAGTAAAAAATTAAATAAGTTACCAAAGGATTGATTTTGTTATCGTTTAGAGGTTTCAGAAAATTGATACCTTGCTTTTTATTATTTTGATTTTTGATTATTGCTATTTTACGTTTTTACGATTTGTATTCGATTGATTGTTAGACATCTAAAAACAAGTCTTATGTCTTTTATCTATCAGCAAAGCGGTTTTATATCTTTTTTCGGACAACACTATTTGCAATTCAATAAACAATAGTTATGAGCAGTTCTCCTAATGCTGAAGAGTTTTACAAAAAACTAAAAGACCAATTAAAAGAAACAACAACTTGGCCTTCAGAATATTTATATAAATTTATTCTAAAAACGGATGTACATAAAATCGAAACACTTGAATCACTTTTTAACGATGTTGGAGCAGTAATTCATACAACCAAATCCAAAAATGGAAAGTACACGAGCATTTCCATAAACCTGATAATGAAAAATCCGGAAGCAGTTGTCTCAAAATATATTGAAGTAACAAACACTATTGAGGGAGTTATATCGTTATAAGTTTATGTAACTTATGAGAGCATGCTTATTAATAAACTTTAAAATACAACTGTCATTATTTTTTTTTGTATTTTGCGCATTATTAAAGGCTTCATAAAATATTAATTCTACACATAACCTTTTTATTTTGATAGATCAATTACAGTACAATACCGAACGTGAGCATTTAATCATTCCAGAATATGGACGACATATGCAAAAAATGATTACTTATGCCAAAACGAGAGAAACAAAAGAAGAACGCAATAAGTTAGCTAATGCAATTATTGCAATAATGGGAAATTTACAACCACATTTACGAGATGTCCCAGATTTTCAGCATAAATTATGGGACCAACTTTATATAATGTCCGATTTTGGTTTCGATGCTGATTTTCCTTACGATAAACCAGCAAGAGAAGAATTAGAAGCTCGTCCTGAGCCATTAGAATATCCTCAAAATTATCCTAAATATCGATTTTATGGCAATAACATTAAAACAATGATCGATGTTGCCAATACATGGGAAGATGGTGAAATGAAGGAGGCTTTGGTCTATACCATTGCTAACCATATGAAGAAATGTTTTTTAATATGGAATAAAGATACCGTAGACGATTCAGTAATATTTAATCATTTGTTTGAGCTTTCGGATGGAAAAATAAATTTAAAGGATAGCAAAGAGAGTTTAAGCGATTCTATAAGTTTAATGCGTTCTAAAAAGAAATATTCCAATAATCCTAAAAAAGGTAAAAAACCTACCAGCAATCGTAATAGAAAGCGTTATTAAATTCTTCTTATGGGAATTTTTAAAATAGAAGGAGGTCATACACTTAGTGGTGAAATTCAACCACAAGGCGCAAAAAATGAAGCCTTACAAGTATTATGTGCTGTACTTTTATCTTCTGAAAAAATTACCATTCATAATATTCCGGACATTATAGATGTTAATAAACTCATTACGCTTTTAGGAAAACTCGGTGTAAAAATTGAAAAGTTAGCTCATGGTTCTTATACTTTTCAAGCCGATGAAGTAGATTTAGATTATTTAGAGTCTTCAGCTTTTAAAGAAGATGGCAGTAGATTAAGAGGTTCTATTATGATAATCGGACCATTATTAACCCGTTTTGGAAAAGGATATATTCCAAAGCCAGGAGGCGATAAAATAGGACGACGACGATTGGATACACATTTTGATGGGTTTATAAAATTAGGTGCTACATTTAGATATAATAAAGAAGATTATTTCTACGGAGTTGAAGCCAAAAAACTCAAAGGAGCTTATATGTTACTTGATGAAGCTTCAGTAACAGGAACTGCAAATATTGTAATGGCAGCAGTTTTAGCAGAAGGAAGGACAACCATTTACAATGCTGCTTGTGAACCCTATTTACAGCAACTCTGTAAAATGCTCAACCGAATGGGAGCAAAAATATCTGGAATTGGTTCTAATATGTTAACTATTGAAGGCGTTACTTCTCTAATAGGAACTGAACACACAATATTACCAGATATGGTAGAAATTGGTAGTTGGATAGGTTTGGCAGCAATGACCAAAAGCGCACTTACTATTAAAAATGTGAGCTGGGACAATTTCGGACAGATTCCTGATGTATTTAAAAAATTGGGTATTACCATTGAACGTAAAGGTGAAGATATTTTTATACCTGAACACACAAATGGCTACCAGATACAAAACTATATAGATGGTTCTATTCTTACCATTGCAGATGCGCCTTGGCCAGGATTTACGCCAGATTTATTGAGTGTTATTTTGGTAATAGCAACGCAAGCGAAAGGCGAAGTCTTGGTGCATCAAAAAATGTTTGAGAGCCGTTTGTTTTTTGTAGATAAATTGATTGATATGGGCGCAAAAATTATTTTATGCGATCCACATCGAGCAACAGTAATTGGTCATGATTTTAAATCCAGTTTAAAAGCAACTACCATGACCTCTCCAGACATTAGAGCTGGAATTTCGTTACTTATTGCTGCACTTTCTGCTGAAGGAACTTCTACCATACATAATATAGAACAAATAGATCGTGGTTACGAGCGTATTGATGAACGCTTACGCGCTATTGGAGCGAAGATTGAGAGGGTTTAAAAAAATATATTATTAAAATAATTTACAGTTTAACAAAAGTAATCCAAACAATATACAGGAA
>JADFSQ010000142.1 GCA_022560715.1 Bacteroidota bacterium | reverse complement strand
ACGCAGGAAGCGAGGCTGCTGCTGCTGCTGCAAATATGGGAAGTAAAACCTTGCTCATAACCATGAACTTACAAACCATTGCGCAAATGTCTTGCAATCCAGCAATGGGAGGAATTGCAAAAGGGCAAATTGTACGAGAAATTGATGCACTTGGTGGTTATAGCGGAATCGTTAGTGATACATCTGCTATTCAGTTTAAAATGCTTAACAAATCGAAAGGACCTGCAATGTGGAGCCCGAGAGTGCAAAGCGACAGGATGCGTTTTGCTGAAGATTGGAGATTAATGTTAGAAAAAACCAAAAATCTTGACTTTTATCAGGAAATGGTTTCGGGTTTAATAGTTAAGAATCATAAAGTAATAGGTGTAAAAACATCTCTCGGATTAGAAGTAAAAGCAAAAACGGTAATTCTTACCAACGGAACCTTTTTAAATGGTCTTATTCATATTGGTGATAAAAACTTTGGCGGTGGACGTGCAGGAGAACGTGCTGCAACAGGAATTACAGAACAGCTTGAAGATTTAGGCTTTGAATCTGGCAGAATGAAAACAGGAACGCCACCAAGAGTTGATGGGCGATCGTTGGATTTTTCTAAAATGATTGAACAACCCGGTGATGAAAACCCGGAAAAATTTTCATATTTAGATATTACAAAACCATTAGAGCATCAGCGTTCTTGCCACATGACTTATACAAGTCCAGTAGTTCATGATTTATTGCGTGAAGGCTTTGAGCGTTCGCCAATGTTTAATGGCAGAATAAAAAGTGTTGGACCACGATATTGTCCATCAATTGAAGATAAAATAAACCGTTTTGCCGATAAAGAACGTCATCAACTTTTTGTTGAACCTGAAGGCTGGAATACTGTTGAGGTTTATGTAAATGGCTTTTCAACCTCGTTGCCTGAAGATGTTCAGTTTAAAGCATTGCGATCTGTAGTTGGTTTTGAAAATGTTAAATTTTTTAGACCTGGCTATGCTATTGAATACGATTATTTTCCGCCTACACAATTAAAATATACTTTAGAAACGAAACTAATTGAAGGGCTTTATTTTGCGGGACAAATTAACGGGACAACAGGTTATGAGGAAGCGGCTTCTCAAGGTTTAATGGCTGGAATTAATGCAAGTTTAAAAGTTAAAGAAAAAGAAGCATTTATTCTTAAAAGAAATGAAGCATATATAGGCGTTTTAATTGATGATTTAATTACAAAAGGAACAGATGAACCTTATAGAATGTTTACCTCAAGAGCAGAATATAGAACACTATTACGACAAGACAATGCTGATTTTAGACTTACACCAAAAGGCTACGCTTTAGGTTTAGCTAGCGAAAAGCGTTTAAAAAGAATGGAGAAAAAGCGAAAAGAATCTGATGCTTTCGTTCAGTTTTTTAAAGACACAAGTGTAAAGCCAGAAGAAGCAAATCCTGTTTTAGAATCTAAAGACTCATCTTTGGTAAAGCAATCGGATAAGATTTTCAAAATATATTCCAGACCAAATATTGATATAAATGATGTTAGAAAATTTAAAGCAGTAGAAGACTATATTCAAGAACATAATCTTGATAAAGAAGTGATTGAACAAACGGAAATTCAGGTTAAATATTCGGAATATATAGAGAAAGAAAAAAACAATGCTGATAAATTAAACAGACTTGAGTATGTAAAAATCCCATCAAATTACGATTTCTCAAAAATAAAATCTATGAGTTTAGAAGCCAGGGAAAAGCTAAAAACTATTCAGCCAACTACAGTTTCTCAAGCTTCAAGAATAAGTGGAGTATCGCCAAATGATATTTCGGTGCTATTAGTTTATATGGGAAGATAAGTGATAATCGCCATTTTATTAAGTTCCACGTGGAACATATTATTGTAATTCTAACTATTTTGTCATTTCGTACGCTTGCACTGAACGTAGTCGAAGTGTGATGCGGAATCTATTTTTAAATGAATAAGAATACATACTTCACCGTAAAAGACCATTCAGTTTCTGGAGAAGTTTTTCAGTTATTGTATGATGAGGATTTTGATATGTTGGTTACTTCACCTCAACCTTCAGTAGAAAAATTACCAGAATATTATAAAAGCCAGGATTACATTTCGCACACAGACACACAAAGAAATTTGTTTGAAAAAGGGTATCATTTTATAAGAAGGGTTTCGTTAAAAAAGAAATTGAAACTAATTAATTCGTTTTCTTCCCAAGAACAAACACTATTGGATATTGGTTGCGGTACAGGAGAATTTCTAAAAATAGCACAGCAAAATAATTGGACAGTTTTCGGAATTGAACCAAATGAAAAAGCAAGAAGTATAGCAAATAAAAAAACCAACAATTCTGTTTCGGACATTGAAGAACTTTCAAATTTTAAACCACAAAGTTTTGATGTAATTACGCTTTGGCATGTATTAGAACACTTGCCAAGACTTGAAGAACACGTATCAATTTTAAAATCACTTTTAAAATCGAACGGAACTTTAATTATTGCTGTACCAAATTATAAAAGTTACGACGCTAAATATTATAAAGAATTTTGGGCGGCTTACGATGTGCCAAGACATTTTTGGCATTTTTCTCAAACTTCAATTTCTAAATTGTTCGAGAAAGAAAATATGTATGTTGAAAATAGACTTCCAATGAAATACGATTCATATTATGTGAGTTTATTGTCTGAAAAATATAAATCAGGGTGGATGAATATTTTTAATGCGTTTAGAATTGGTTGGTTGTCAAATTTTAAAGCAATACAATCAAAAGAGTATTCATCTTTAATTTATTGTATTAAAAACACTAAACTCAATTTTAAATAGTTTTCTTTACTTGTTTGTTTAGTATAGAGTAATAATAGTCTACTTCAAAAATAAAGCCTCGTTAATGGCTTTATTTAAGTTATAAATCAATAAATAAAAGTTATAATTCAACTACCAAATCATAAATATTTATTATCATCAAAATTTCTTAAGATATAAGCATTAAAATAAACGCTATAAAAAATCCTCTATTTAATTTGGGTTAAACAGAGGATTGTAATAAGGGTTTCCCTCCCCTTTTTAAGTAGGAGCTTATAATAGAATTAATCTATTAAAAAATTTGGAAACAAAGACTTACAGATTGGGGTCATGCTTTGTTTTCAAATCTCAATGCTATTAATCAATTCGTCAGACTTTTTAAATCCGCTATATTATAGCGTCACAATTTTTTATCATTGCTTTATATTCAATTAGCAACTTCTATTAGTATAGAAGCAATTAACTGATTTATTCTGTAGGTAATTTAATTTGAAATTGGGCAAAAAAGAACTAAACTTTGAAGAGATATATAACTTTGGGTTTACATATTCTCAAAACATTATATTAAAAAACAAAAATGGGGCTATTCAATTTTCTAACACTTTGTATAGATTTAAAACAGTTATAATTGAAAACACCCTACTTTTTATTTAATTTTTATTTATTTTTGAATTCAGGCACATCTAATACATTATTTATGAGTGAAGAAACCAAATCTGTTTGTGAGGAAAAAACCTATGAATGGATTTACAATGCCTATTCTCTAACATTGCGGAACTTCATTTATTATAAATGTGGCGATTTACAACAAGCAGAAGATATCGTTCAGAATGCATTTTTAAAGCTTTGGAAAAATTGCGCAAGTATAATATTCGATAAGTCCAAATCTTTTTTATATACAGTTGCTAAAAATGAATTTTTAAATGAAGTAGCTCATAAAAAAATCGAACTGCAACATCAAGTACACTTGGTAAAAGACAGCACCAATATTACTCCAGAATTTTTATTTGAAGAACAAGAGTTTTTAATAAAGCTTAAAAGAGTTATAGCCAATTTGCCTGAAAAACAGAGAGAAGTATTTTTGTTAAGCAGAATTGATAAGAAGAAATATTCAGAAATTTCAGAAATTGTAGGCATAACAGTAAAGGCTGTAGAAAAACGAATGAGCCTCGCTCTAGTTATATTGAGAGATCAAATTGGAAATATTTAAAAGTAGGGTAAAACATAATTTAACTGTTTTACACTTGAACAAATCTAACAATAATGAATAATCATTTAACCGACGACACTTTTTTAGCACGATGGGTTTCAGGAGAGCTTACACCTAATGAGCTCGAAGCCTTTAAAAAGTCTAAAGAGTATCCTATCTATAAAAAAATTATTAACGCTTCACAGTTATTAGAGGTTTCAACCTATAATAAACAAGAAGGTTTTAATAAAATTTTGCAAGAAAGAGTTGATTACGTACAGTTAGCTAAACCTAAAGTTATCAAGCTCGTTCCAAATTGGACTTATGCTGTCGCGGCATCTATAGTTATTATGTTTGGAATTTTCTATTTCGCAAGTAATGAAACACACTATGAAACAAATTTTTCTGAACAATTAGCTGTAACACTTCCGGATTTTTCTAAAGTTCAGCTCAATTCTAATTCTCAATTAGATTTTAAATCAAGACAATGGGAAAACAATAGAGAAGTAATACTTAATGGCGAAGCTTTTTTCGATGTTGAAAAAGGCACTTCTTTTAAAGTGATGACCAGCGAAGGAATAATAGAGGTTTTAGGGACAGAATTTAATATTACTGTTAGAAACGACTATTTTGAAGTACAGTGTTTTGAAGGAAAAGTTAAAGTTATTAGTAGTGATACTGACTATGAAGCAATACTTACACAAGGAGAGGCTTTTAGAATTGTAAATAACAATACTGAAGTTTGGGATTTTATTCTTGATGAACCGAGTTGGCTCAAAGGAGAAAGTACATTTAATAAAACGCCACTATCTCAAGTAATAATTTCATTAGAAAATCAGTTTAATGTTTCTTTCGATAAATCGAATATAGATACTACAAAACGTTTTACAGGAAGCTTTACACATTCAAGTTTGAAACTTGCTCTAAAAACCGTTTTTATTCCTATGGAAATTTCGTTTAAACCCAACAAAGAGAACACAAAAATTATCCTTGGTCCGATTAAATATTAGACTATTAGCCAAATTTCAATATTATTCTTATTTTTAAACCATTGTTTTAAAATGAGAAAGACCCTAAATGAAGTTTAAGGCTACAGTTATTGTTTTATTTTTTCCGTTTTTTATGATGTCTCAAGAAAAGACATCGTTAGAGTATATTAATTCGCCTTTAAGCGAAGTGATTGTTGATATTGAAAAAAAGTTTAATATTAAGTTATCTTATAATTCCGAATTAATTGACACTCTTTTTATAACGTTTCAAAGTAACGAAGCGTCACTTCAAGATATATTTATTGCGATTGAAGCACAAACAAATATTGAGTTTAGCATGTTTTATTTTAAAACGGGAGGCCTAAATCCCGATAAGCTTCGCTTCTCGAAATTTATGCACGAGTTCTTCCCGAATCGGCAACCCTGAAAGCTTGTGCATAGATTCAGAAGAGCTTGCTCTTCTGGTATCTAGGCCTTATTGGGTTCCAGACTTCTGTTGAAGGGGGACCCCCTTCAATCAAACTTTTTTACCCCCTCCACGAGGGGATAAAAAACTATATGCCGAAGGGGGGAGTTGAACCCCCACGGGGTTGCCCCCACCGGATTTTGAATCCGGCGCGTCTGCCAGTTTCACCACTTCGGCGCATTTAGTTCGAAATAATTTATTCACCACAGAGCACACAGAGTGCACAGAGTCAAAAACGAAAAGACATAAATTTTTAGATCCAAAAAAAGATTTTGTTTCCTCTGTGTCCTTTGGGATCTCGTGGTAATTTTTTTATTCTTTACTGTATTTTAAAGCTTTCTCTGTGTACTCTGTGATCTCCGTGGTGATTCTTAAATTCTTTACCGTTTTTAAAAGCTTTCTCTGTGATCTCTGCGCCCTCTGTGGTGAA
>JADFSQ010000141.1 GCA_022560715.1 Bacteroidota bacterium | reverse complement strand
CATGTGTTTATTTTTATTGTTTTTTAAAGGTCATCCCGATAATTATCGGGACTATTCGCTAATAATCATTTTCCTTTGGCGAGAAAAATTTTAACATACTCGTTTCATTTACAAATTGAGAGTTGAAATTGTTTTAGCAAAAAAAAGAATAATTTTCAACAAATAGAAGCAAAAAAGAAATACTTCAACTTAAAAAGCATAAATACACTCACATTTTTACGGTAAAGGCACGTTTTAAAATAAAGTTTTTTACTTTTGCACCTTAATTAAAACTTAAAATTAAAAGATTATGTCAGACATTGCATCAAGAGTAAAAGCTATTATCGTAGATAAGTTAGGCGTTGATGAAAACGAAGTTGTAACCGAAGCTAGCTTCACTAACGATTTGGGAGCAGATTCATTAGACACTGTAGAATTAATTATGGAATTTGAAAAAGAATTTGATATTCAAATCCCAGACGATCAAGCTGAAAACATTGGAACAGTAGGTCAAGCGATTTCATATATCGAAGACGCAAAATAAGCAACATTTTTTATGGAATTAAAGCGAGTCGTAGTTACAGGGTTAGGTGCGCTTACGCCAATAGGAAATACAGTAGATGAATACTGGAAAAATCTTATTAGTGGTAAAAGTGGTGCTGGACCTATAACACATTTTGATTCTGAAAAGTTCAAAACAAAATTCGCTTGTGAATTAAAAAACTTTGAAGTTACCGATTTTATAAATCGAAAAGACGCTCGTAAAATGGATAAGTTTGCGCAATATGCAATGGTAGCTTCGGATGAAGCTATTGCAGATGCCAAACTAGATCTTGACTCAATAGATAAATTAAGAGTCGGTGTTATTTGGGGAGCAGGTATTGGAGGTTTGGAAACGTTTCAAATAGAAATCTTGAACTTTGCTCAAGGTGATGGCACGCCAAGATTCAATCCTTTCTTTATTCCTAAAATGATTGCAGATATTGCGCCTGCAAATATTTCCATAAAGTATGGTTTTATGGGACCTAATTACACAACGGTTTCTGCTTGTGCTTCTTCAGCTAATGCAATGTTTGATGCCTTAAATTATATACGTTTAGGACATTGTGATATTGTCGTTTCAGGAGGAAGTGAAGCAGCAGTTACAATTGCTGGTATGGGCGGATTTAATGCTATGCATGCGCTATCTACCCGAAATGAAAGCCCGGAAACTGCATCCCGACCATTTGACGCAACCAGAGATGGTTTTGTACTTGGCGAAGGTGCTGGAGCACTTATTTTAGAAGAGTATGAACACGCAAAAGCAAGAGGTGCAAAAATATATGCAGAGCTTGTTGGTGGTGGATTATCTTCAGACGCTTACCACATGACAGCTCCTCATCCCGAAGGTATTGGTGTAAGAGTTGTAATGCAAAATTGTTTAGAAAATGCAGGATTAAAACCTGAAGATGTTGATGCTATTAACACACATGGAACATCTACACCATTAGGAGATGTTGCAGAATTAAAAGCAATATCAGAAGTTTTTGGAAGCCATGCCAAAAGCATAAATATTAATTCCACAAAATCTATGACTGGACACTTATTAGGTGCTGCTGGTGCAATTGAGGCTATTTCTTCAATTTTATCTATAAAACACGGTATAATTCCACCAACCATCAATCATACAACGGTTGATGAAAACATAGATCCAGAGTTAAATTTAACTTTAAACAAGGCTCAAAAAAGAGATGTTAAAGTAGCAATGAGTAATACCTTTGGATTTGGAGGTCATAATGCCTGTGTAATATTCAAGAAAATAGATTAATTCACCATTGAAATCTTTTCGCAACATATTAAATTCCCGTTATAATGATGACGGGAATTTTTTTATTCAAATTAAAAAGATACTTGGGTTTAAGCCAAAGAAAATCGAATTTTATAAAAAGGCATTTACGCACAGGTCTATGAATAAACGTGATAAGGAAGGCACTCCTATAAATTACGAACGCCTTGAATTTGTTGGAGATGCTATGGTAGGTTCAATAATAGCCACACATCTGTTTAATGAAGTTCCGCAGGGAGATGAAGGCTATTTAACCAAAATGCGGTCTAAAATTGTGAGTAGAGAGCATTTAAACGAACTTGGTAAAGAACTTAATCTTATAGATTTAGTAGAAAGTAAAATTCCTAAAAGTAATTTTGGCAATAATATTCATGGCAATTTGTTTGAAGCATTGGTTGGTGCTATTTTTCTTGATAGAGGATATGCGTATTGTGAAAAATTCATTTACAGTAGAGTTATTATTCCTCATGTTGACATTATCAAATTAGAAGGTAAAGTAATTAGCTACAAGAGTTTATTGATAGAATGGTGTCAAAAAGAAAAAAAGACTTTTGATTATCATGTTTATGAAGATACAGGAAATGATACTCTCAGGCATTTTTCTGTTAAATTATCAATTGATGGGAAGGTAATTGCAAAAGCAAGAGCTACTTCTAAAAAGAAGGCTGAAGAAAAAGCATCTAAAAGAGCTTTTTTCGCATTTCAAAGTGAAATCTCGAAAACCTTTTAATGTATTCAACTATGCTTGATTTTACTATAACGTTTTCGTAACATTTAAGGTCAAGAATACTTAAACAGTTATCAAATTATAGTAGCAATGTGCTATATTTACAGCTCATAATTAATAAATTATGGCATTGCATAAACTTCTTATCGATGATTTTAGTGATGATACTTATTCTTTAATGGCAATTCATTGTACATTAGAAGATTATCGTGTAGCTTATCTTTTAAACCAATATTTGAATATTAATCTAATTCGAAAATCCAAAGATTTAGATTTTAAATATGTTGCTTCATCATATTCAATTTATGAATGGAAAGATAAAAATCAGCTTATTACATGGAATTTAGTATCCAATGTTTGTAAAAAAGAAGAAGACAGTTTAACAAGCACTGGCTCTTTGTTTAAATCTCAAAACAAAATTATTAGAATACACAACTTGATACCTGAGCATAAGAAGGTTAATTATTTATTAAAAATTAATGATGATGAAAACCTTATTAACGAAAAAACTTTAATACATAAAATACAAGAAATACCCCAGATTGCAGCGGTTTATAGTATAGATGTAACGCAGCTAAAAACTAAAGACAATTTAATATTTAATTGATGGTTAAGAAAAGAAAAAAAACTAAAATAGTTGCAACTTTAGGTCCTGCAACAAACTCTAAAGAGATACTAAAAGAAATGCTTGATGAAGGTGTTGATGTGTTTCGAATAAATTTTTCTCATGCAGATTATAAGGATGTTAAAACTAAGATTAAATTAATTAGAGAGCTAAATGAAGAGTATGGTTTTAATACTGCCATTTTAGGAGATTTACAAGGGCCTAAAATAAGAGTAGGTGTTATGGACCATGAGGTGGTTCTTAATGAAGATGATGAAATTACTTTTGTAACTGGAGAAGAGTTCAAAGGCAATAAGGATAGAATTTATATGAACTATGATAACTTTCCTAACGATGTAGAACCTGGTGAGCGTATTCTGTTAGATGATGGTAAGCTGATATTCGAAGTTTTAAAAACAGATAAAAAGCAAGAAGTATTAGCCAGAGTCATTCAAGGAGGTCCTTTAAAATCAAGAAAAGGAGTTAATCTTCCAAATACTAATATTTCACAACCCGCACTTACCGAAAAGGATATTAATGACGCCATTTTTGCTATTGAACAAAAAGTAGATTGGATTGCATTATCGTTTGTTCGTAATGCTGAAGATTTAATACAGTTACAAGAACTCATTAAAAAGCATAGCGATTATAAAATACCGATAATTGCAAAAATTGAGAAACCTGAAGCGGTCGAAAATATCGATAAAATAGTTGCCTATTGCGACGGGTTAATGGTAGCGCGAGGCGATTTAGGAGTAGAAATTCCTGCTGAAGAGGTTCCTCTTATTCAAAAGCAATTGGTATTAAGGGCGAAACAAGCAAGAATCCCAGTGATTATTGCCACACAAATGATGGAGACAATGATTACAAGTTTAACACCAACACGTGCCGAAGTTAACGATGTTGCCAATTCTGTTATGGATGGAGCAGATGCTGTAATGCTATCGGCAGAAACATCGGTTGGAAGTTATCCTGTAGAGGTTATAACACAAATGGCGAATATTATAAAAAGCGTAGAAGACTCACCTCTTATAACAGTACCTCAAACTCCACCTCATATTCGTACCAATCGCTATATTACAAAGTCTATTTGTTATCATGCGGCAATTATGGCAAACGAAATTAATGCTAAAGCTATTTCAACCTTAACAAATAGTGGTTATACCGCATTTCAAATTTCGGCATGGCGACCGGACGCACATATTTTAGTATTCACATCCAACAAGCGTATTCTTACACGACTTAATTTACTTTGGGGAGTTACAGCATTTTACTATGGGAAGTTTGTAAGTACCGACGAAACTATTGAAGATGTTAATACAATTGCCTGTGAAAAAGGCTTTTTAGAAGTTGGTGATATGCTTATAAGTTTGGCAGCAATGCCAATTAAGGATAAAGGAATGGTAAATACTTTGCGTGTTACCGAAATTACAAGTTGCCCTGCATAGATAGTGTCTTTTTTCTTGGGCGTTTCCCTCTTTCACTTTCAGCTTTGTAGGTTTTCTATTTTGGCGCAGTAGTAAAAGTTTCAGAGGGTCGCGCTTTTCACTATATCTTTTGTAAAACAAAAGGATGTCGTTGCAATCGCTAACGCATTTAAAAATCAAATTTTAATTGTACACTTACACTTTTTCTTTTGTCAACCGAAGCTTTGGCGTAGGTTGATTCAGTATTTAAATTAGACATCGAAATACCCAGTAAACGAACGGAATTTTTAAGTTTCTCTTGGTATAATAGTAGTTTTGCTTGTTCTAAAATTATAATTTTATCGCTCACAAAATAAGGAAGTGTTTTACTTCGTGTCTGTAAAGTAAAGTCACTATATTTTATTTTTAGTGTAATTGTTTTACCAGCAATTTGGCTATGTTTTAAACGTCGTGAGACTTCTTCAGCAATATGATTTAATTTTTCCATCATAAAGATTTCACTCGATAAATTTTCACTAAAAGTACGCTCGGCAGCAAGAGATTTCCGTATTCTATGAGATTTCACTTCACTATTATGGATTCCTCTAACGACGTAATAATAGTATCTGCCAGACTTACCAAATTTATCAGACAAAAAATCTAATGATTTTAATTTTAAATCTTTACCAGTAAAAATACCGAGCTGATACATTTTCTCGGCAGTAACTTTACCAATTCCAAAGAATTTCCGAATGTCTAAAGCTTCTAAAAAAGGAATAACATCTTCAGGATTGACCGTTTTTTGTCCATTAGGTTTGTTGAAATCACTGGCAATTTTTGCAATAAATTTATTTACAGATATTCCTGCTGAAGCTGTTAAACCAACCTCTTTAAAAATACGTTCTCTAATGTCGTGTGCTATTAATGTCGCACTCGGATTCCCTTTTTTGTTTTCAGTAACATCCAAATAAGCTTCATCGAGAGAAAGTGGTTCGACCATATTGGTATAATCGTAAAAAATAGCTCTTATTTTTTTCGAGATTTCGTTATAACGATCAAATCTTGGGTGTACAAAAACAAGTTCAGGACAATTTAATTTAGCTACTACACTACTCATTGCACTTCGCACTCCAAATTTTCGTGCTTCGTAACTCGCAGCACTTACAACACCACGTTTACTACTTCCGCCAACAGCAACAGGCTTCCCTTTAAGTTCAGGATTATCCAATTGTTCCACAGAAGCAAAAAATGCATCCATATCTATATGAATAATTTTTCGTGTTGGTAAATCGGTTGACATCATGTAAATTTATGATTTTAAAATAGATTTC
>JADFSQ010000140.1 GCA_022560715.1 Bacteroidota bacterium | reverse complement strand
CCGTCGATAATACGCCGAATATCTTTGCAAAAATAACTCTGCATGTTAATACTTCATCCGGTCCGAAAGAGAAAATTGTCAGAGTCCGGCAGGGTACTGATTTATATCAAATATCGAATGAGAGAGAAGCCTATAAAGACGGTTATGTCATCACTGAGATAAATACCGAACCTGAAAATGAATATATTGAATTCAACAATGGCAAGTATCTTTCACTTGGACAGGAGCAGGGTGGTATTCGTGACGATGTAATGAAAGTTCAGATTAAAAATACGATAAAGAAGCACCTCGAAAAAGAGAAACAATTGAAGGAAAAGGGAATCAAGGTGTTGTCGCTGTTTTTTGTCGACAAAGTAGCAAATTACCGCTCTTATAATGAACAGGGCGAAGCTGTGCAAGGTAAATTCGCCAATTGGTTCGAAGAGTATTATAATGAATTTATAGAGCAACCGCGATACAAAGACCTCATCCCATATCCCGTTGAAAAGGTACATGACGGATATTTTGCACAAGATAAGAAAGGGGTTCTGAAAGATACAAAGGGTAACAGTTTGGCGGATGAAAATGTATACAATAAAAGCATGAAAAATAAAAAAGGACAAACAACTGTTGGATTATTAGTTTTTCCTATTTTAATTTTAATACTTGTTTAAGTGTAATAACGGCATCTTTGTAATCTCCATTAGCTTGTTGTTTATAAGAAAGTACTCTTAAAGCAGCTACGTCATTAAAAGCTATTTCATACACATTGGATAGCACACGTTTAGACAACAACTCGTTATTCCATTCTTTAAAATAATCATAAGTGTCGAGATAAAATTCTGGTTTGTGACCATATTTTTTTCTTTGCAATAAATAATTTTGAAAAGCTTCATCAACAGTTTTTGAGGTTTTTAATACTTTTATATAAGATACGTTAGGTAACTCGGCAATTAGTTGTGCATTGCCTCTATAGGTTGTTGTTGTACCCAATTTAATTTTCTTTTTTGTAGTATCTTTATCACTAACAGCATTTTTTGTAGTAATTAATAACACCCCATTTATACCTCTTGTACCATACTTATTTGTTGCTGCTAAGCCTTTTAAATAAGTGATATCGACAATAATATCTGGATTAATAAAACTAGTATCATTTACAAAACCATTTCCAGCACTAGAATTGGATTGAGCCAAAGGCACACCATCAAGCACTATTAAACCATATTGATTGCCAAGAATTGTCATGTTTTTACCTCTACCGAGAAACTGACTTAAATCTACACGTCCTTGGGCTGTATTATTTTGTATTTCAAGTCCCGCAAACTGTCCTTTAACTGCTAACTTAACATCAATATCTAATTCTGAAATTTCCTCTTCTCCAATAGATTCTATAGAATAACCTAATCGCTTTTTATCAACTCTAATATTACCTGTGTTGACTAAATCTTCTTTCTCTACTTTAGAAATAATTACAACTTCGTCTAGTATTTCTTTAATATCTCCCATCGTAATATTAAGAACATCTGCTTTCGACACTCTAATATTTACAGTTTTCTTTCCTAAATATGTAAATACCAATATTTCTCCTTCTTTAGCCTTTATTCTATAAGAACCTCCTATTCTAGATGCCATACCTTGATTTGTATTTTTATTAATTACACTTACGTTTTGTAAAGGTCCTTCAATTCCAGAAATCATCCCAGTAACAAAACCATCTGACTCACTTGAGAAAATTTGTTCTACACTTTCTATACGATTAGATTGCTCTGGTTCTCTATTTAAATAGACAAAAGATCCTAAAGACAAATCGGCAGCTAATTTTAAATTTATTGTATTTGTATTAGGTAAAGTAGAGATAATGTGAAGTGGTTTATCTGTTGGAGGTTTAAATTTGTCCAGATTTTCTATACCATCTGAAAATAAAAAACACTCATCGTAATTATCCTTAAATAAATTGGAAAATGATGTGGCTCCATCGTATATGGTATTTAGCAATTCATGTTCTAAAGCCTTCCAAATTCCATCTTTTATGGAATAAGATTCTTTAAGAATAATTTCATTACTAAACATAACCAAAGTTACATTGGTAGTTTGATGTTTCTTAAAATAGTTGTTAAGATATTGCAACTCCCGATCAATCTTCCTATCCTTCATAGAATATGAAGCATCCCAATAAATAGTAATTTTTTTTTGGGCATTTATACCTTGAATACTAAACCAGAATACAATTAAAATAACAATGTTTTTCATATTAATTTTTCTTTAGTTTTAAAATTACAAAAAATAATGCTGGTACTAAATTATTTAACATTCCATATTATAAATGCTAAAATTTATGCCATAAAGAAGAGGCTATTTAAATGCGTCTTTTATTATAATGTTTTTCGATTTTTTCTCCGATTCTTTTTCTTTTGTTTCTTTTCTTCTTTGGTCTCTTCAAAATCCATGCCACGATATTTTTCAATTTCTTCAGCCGAAAGAATTGAAGACAGTTCACTATAAAAAGTTTTGTCTAACTCAAAGATTTTCTTTTTTCGATCTTCACGACTGTTTTTTTTATCATTTAATATGGCATTTTGACTTTCAAAATTCTTTATAAGAATATTCTTTAAAATTTCTTTTTCAAAAGCATCTAAATCAAATGCTTTAATACATTTTGCAAGAATGATATTAGTTTCTTCGTAAGGATCTTTTAATTCTATATATGTTTCATAACTTACCTTTGGTGGCGGTGTATAACCCCTTTGGCCTCTCTGTATGCGATCTACTTGCTGTGCACTTATTGGTTGAAATATACAACAGATGAAGATTCCTAAAAAAACAAGAAAAGTCTTTTTCAATATATTTTTTTTTGCAATTTAATAAAAAAGGACAAATAATTTATTATTATTTAAAAATGAAATTTTTATATCTCGCTAAATTTAAGTATTTTAATAACCAAATTAAAATCTTTTTATCATGGGAATAATCAAAAAACTTAACAAATGGGCAAACAGACATACATATTATCCTCTTGATTTACTCCGAATTGCATTTGGTGTGTTTTTATTATTTAAAGGATTTTCTTTTATGGGAAATACAAAAATTTTAATTGACCTCATAAAACCTTTACAAAATATTGCAGGGAGTATGATTGCCATACATTATGTAACTCCTGCACATGTAATTGGAGGGTTGCTTATAATTTTTGGATTACTAACACGTTGGGCAACTTTGGCTCAACTACCTCTAATTATAGGTGCTGTAATAATAAATTTTGCTGGTGAAATGGACACAACTAATTTAATTTTATCGTTAGTCGCGTTGATATTATGTATCTTTTTTACAGTATATGGTTCGGGGAAAAATTCGGTTGACTATTACCTGAAAATGCAGCAATAATAATATTATTGTTTTTAATTTCCTTGGTGAACTTTAAGACGAGGTATTAATAGTAATTTTGTTTGTCTGCCATTTACATATCTGAATCCATTTTCGCCATAGAATCCAGCTTCTTCAAGCATGATTCGGATATCTCTTTGCCATTGCGGAATGTTTACAGTTGCATTTAACTCTATAGCATAAACTGTATTAGGAAATAGAGGATAATCTCCTGCTCCTTGAACACCTCCTTGTGAGTCCCACATTCCGATAGTTGGTCCGGATGAATGTCCATAACTACCGAGTGGATGTGTGTAAATAGAAGGTTTTAATCCTTGTGCTTTTGCTTCTTGAAGCGATTTTAATAGTATTTCATTTCCTGTTTTGCCTGTTTCAAAATTCGAAGTAAAAATATCCTGTACTTTATTTCCGTCAGCCAATGCATTTCGTAAAAACAAAGGGGCTTCTGTTTCATTTGGTTTTAACACATAAGCGAGTTCCTGACAATCGGTATTTAAACGTAAATAAGTAATCCCGAAATCGCAATGCAACAGATCTCCAGGCAATATTATCATATCTTCAGGTCTGTCATCAAACGAATAAATATGGCTTTCTAAAACCTCATTACTACGCTGTATATCTACCGATGGATGAAACCATGTTTTTAATCCAAGATTTGTAATTTTTTGTCGCAACCACCACTCAACATCTGTTGTTGAAGTAATTCCTGGTGTTATTACCTTTTCTGAAAAAGCTTCAGCAATAATAGCATGAGTAATGTCAACCAATTGACTGTAAATCACCATTTCTCGAGCAGTTCTGGTTTCTATCCAAGCTATGGCTAGTTTTTCGGAAGAAACAATTTTATCATTATATTTTTCAGGTAGGTGTTGCATAAACTCATCGAAATCGGTTTTATCTAATCCATCCGAAATATTAAAATGCGTTGAGTAATTCAATCCAATAGCATTAGGATTACGCTCTTCAATAAGCTGCATTAAACGTTTCCATTGGTTTGGTTCTTTATCTTTATTCCAAGCCGGAATTATATTGTCGCCAAAATTATATCGTGCAACTGCAAGTTTATCTAATGTATTTTTTTCTTTATCTCTATAAAAAAGGATTATTGTTCTTCGTCTTGCATTTAGCCAAGTAGAAGGCAGCATTGTTTTTAAAACAGGATCTTCGTTGTATTCTCTAGAAATTAAAATCCACATATCAATTCCTGTACGATCCATTAATTTTGGCAGTAGATTATTAAATCTATCTGCAAGAATTTCATCAACTACAATAGCGCGATCTTTTTCTGACAGAATTTGTTGTGCGTTTATTTGAGTCGTAAAAATTAGCAGTAATATTATAAGCTTCTTCATTGTGATTTGTTTAATTTATAAAAATATGAAATTTTATTTTTATACATAAAACGCGTTCATACAAAAGAGGAACATCAAATAGATGTTCCTCAATTTACCAAGTCTGCTTATGAAAAAACTACAACCAACTGTTAGACTTGGTTACTTATATGTTTTAACCAATCTAATAAACTCTGCTCTGTAACCATCTTTATCTTCTCCTCTTCCTTTTTCGGCTAATGCTATAACATCGTTTACTGTTGAGTCATTACTATATTTAGAATGCCTTAATTGCATTCCAAAAAGTGCAACTGCTGATGAAAATTTTAAATCTTCGGAAGCTTCTGTTATTTCGTCTTTTTGAATATGAACCATCTCAATACTTTTATTTCCATCTGGTTTTTTATATCTGAATTTAACTGTAAATAATTCGTCTGAAAAATCTGAATTATTTTCGCTTTTAGTATATTTTAAATCATGAATGTCTTTTAGATATTTGCTTGACACTCCAAATGGAATAATTTCATACAATGCAGTTACCGTATGACCACTGCCTAATTCTCCGGCATCTTTTGTGTCGTCTATAAAATCTTCATCTGCTAAAAGTCTGTTTTCATAACCAATTAAACGATAGGCTTGTACTTTTTTAGGATTAAATTCTACTTGAATTTTAACATCTTTAGCAATAGTAAAAAGTGTTCCTCCAAATTCTTTTCCAAATACTTTTTGAGCTTCTTGCATAGTATCTATATAAGCATGATTTCCATTCCCTTTATCTGCTAAAGTTTCTAATTTTGAATCTTTATAATTTCCATATCCAAATCCTAAAACAGACAGAAATACTCCAGATTCTCGTTTTTCTTCAATAAGTTTTTCCATGGCTTTATTACTTGATGCTCCTACATTAAAGTCGCCATCTGTCGCCAGAATAACGCGATTATTTCCGCCTTTTATAAAATTCTTTTCAGCAAGTTTATAAGCCAATTTTATTCCTGCTCCACCTGCAGTTGAACCTCCTGAATTTAACCTGTCTAAAGCTGCAATAATTTTTTCCTTTTTATTTTTAAAATTTTTGTCTGTGGGATGACTCCCTCTCTTTCTCTCCCTTAACGCAACGTCGTAGAGTTATTAAGAAAATCTCTGAGGGGTTAAGCATCACTACCTATCCTAGAAATCCAACCCT
>JADFSQ010000139.1 GCA_022560715.1 Bacteroidota bacterium | reverse complement strand
TGCATGTGTGTCACCTATTTTCATTATTTATTCTCCTGTGAGTCTAGTAATTTACTGAGTTTTCTAGTACCTTCTTTCCATTCATAACCATCGTCTAATATATCTTCAAGTTCGACCATTTGTTGTTCATGAATTCCTATTGCATGTAACAAGTCAGAATCTTTATGTTCAGATATTAAAGTTTTCTTAGTATATGATATTACACTTATGCAAGATGTACAAAATTCTGTAGGTATATTACCAATAGACTTAGTAATTATATTACATTTATCGTTGCAGTCTTCTGGCTTAATCTGGGTATCCATTTCCTAATGATTTTAATAGTTTAATTGATTCTATTTCGTAGTTTATTTTTTTAAAATTCAAACTTTTATTAATTCTTGTTAATTTAATTATTTAAAAAAACTGTCAACTTATTTAGGACGAGACAATAAAACGAATAAAAAAGCCTCAATGAGTGGCTTTTTTAGTTTAAAAACTCAAATTAAAGCCAATACTTATATTTCTACCTTTTGTGGTATAACCAAACAATTCCAGGTAATCGGCATTAAAAATATTTGTGAGATTTACAAAAAGCTTCAGCTTATCATTTATAATCTTATGACTCACATAAAAGTCTAACAAACTATAGCTTTTTAAGTTTACAGTTTCACTTTCGAACGTTGTACTGTTAAAAAACGCATCTTCTCTATCGTCATTATATTGGTAAAACAAACTCATAAACGTTCTTGGACTAAACTGATAATCTAATTTTGCATTTACCTTCAGCTCTGGAATGCGTAGCTTCAAATCGTCTTCAACTTTTGTATATGTTGCATTGGCAGATATTTTCAAATCTCTATTCAACTTATAATTTCCTGTAAACTCTATTCCGCTTGCAGTAAAAGATTCATCAATATTATTGTACTGAAACACAAAGTTTCCTAAGTCCACAAAATCTATAAAATTAGTTTCGGTTCTATTAAAATAAACCACATTGAACATTGCTTTGTTTTTAATATTTAACTCTGCTCCTATTTCAAAGGTTGCATTTTTTTCAGGCTGTAAATCGGTGTTTCCAAAAGAAGGCTCAAACAATTGAAACAACGAAGGCGTAATATATGCTGTACTGTAACTCGCCAAGGCTTTGATATAACCAAAACTGACATCTTTTTTAAATGAAGGGTTTATACTATATACCAAATGTGAAACATATTCGCTATGATTGTTTAACCGAATTCCTGTATTAATATTTAAACCAAAATCTGAAATGTAAACCACATTAGCATAAGGGTCAATAATAGTAAACGTTGCATTCTCCGGGCTTATACTTTGTTCAAAATCAGTTTCTCCAAACGGAATTGAAAAACTCTCCATCTTATTGTCTTGAACATTAACTCCTAAAACTGTATAAAATCTATCATTAAAATTATATCTGTTAAATACATCAGCTACAAAACTTTCGGAATTAAATTGTGAAGGAAAACCAGACGCTATCTCACGCCCTACATTATTATATGCTGCATTTAAAGTAATGCTTCCTTTATTATATTTATATTCTGAAGAAATCCCTAAACGATACTGATTGGTTTCTAAAACATTGTCAGCATCAACAAAAGTAAACCCATCATCAAAATCGGCTTTAATTTTATCAAAACTTGTGTAAACAGTTGTTTTAAATGCTTCCGAAAATTGATAACCTAATTTTAAATTTCCGTTTATAGAACTAAAAACATCTGCTTCTGTTCCGTTAGAAATAGCAGACAACCCATCGGTAAATTGATGTCCAAAACTTGCCAAATAGTTAAATCTATTTAATGTTCCGTTTACAGAAACGCTATTCATAAAGCTTTGTATTGAATAATTATTATCATTTTGAGATTGATTACTTCCTAAAACGCTTCTAAAATTAGCAGAAATTGATTTTTTAGAAGCCTCTTTCAGCTTAATATTTATCACAGCAGTTGCAGCTCCTGAACCATAAAGAGTGCTCGATGCACCTTTAAGAATTTCTATACTTTCTACCTGGTTAGCATTAAGTAAACGTAAATCGTAATCGTTTGCAATTTGCGAAGCATCAGTTACCGCAATTCCATCAATTAAAATTAAAACCTGTCTGTTACGACCACCACGAATAAAATAACTTAAATTTTGAGCAGCATTGCTTTTAGTGCCATTAATTTCTATTCCTGCAGTTGCATTAATAATCTGGGCTATTGTTTTTCCTTGTAAATGTTGCAACTCTTTTTGAGTGATTTTAGTAATCACTTTTCCCGAGTTTTCTCGTTTTAGTCTGAATTTAGAATCTGTAATAACAACTTCGTCAAGCTGTACTCCCGATTGCAATCGGGATTGTAAAGAGTCGGTCTCTATAACTATCGGGAGCTGTTCTTGTGCAAAACCAAATAATGATATACCAAAGCACAGCATACCAAAAATAAATTTTTGTTTGTTCATCGTAATTAATAATTTACTCGGAAATGATATGATATAACATACCTTAACTTTTATCCCGAAAGTTTAACATTCTTGTTTTGAAAATGGCAGGTCTCCTGACTTTCGTCTTACTATTGGTCTTCCCATCACGCTTTGGCGCGACAGTGACATGAAGTAAAATAGTAAGCATTCTGTTTATACAGAACTAAGATTACAGTTGCGGGAACAGTTCAGGAATTAACGAATTATGATTGACGAATTACGAATTATTAAAAATCGTAAATCTAAAATCTGCAATCGCAAATCGTTGCACCTGATTCCCATTTAATCGACGCTGTCGTCCTAAACTTGTTTCGGGATCTCATAATTATCTCAAAATTATTTTAACGACATTGTCAAACCAAAATTCGCTGTAAATATATTGTGAATTTTTCGCTTAAACAAGACCTGTCAGGTTTTGAAAACCTGACAGGTCTAAATCAACTAAATAATCTTATTTTTGAATTTGAAAACCGAACTCATTTGAAAAAGACTTTCCTTTTTATAGTATTAGTAACTTTTATTTCATGTAAAAATGAAAAGAAAACTATTCTTTCAGAAATAATTGAAGGCAAACTAATGCCTCTAAAATATGCCAAAGGCTTTTCAATTACTGAATTTGACATTTACAAAATATTAGAAATTAAAAATCCATGGCCAAATGCTGAAAAATCTTATAAATACATTTTATCCGATTCTAATATTAAAACGCCAATTAAAAAAATTGTAGTTACCTCAACCACACACCTTCCAGCTTTGGAACTTTTAGGAGTTGAGCACACACTTGTCGGTTTTCCTGGAACACATTATGTTTCATCAAAAAAAATCAGGCAACGTATTGATAATGGTTTAGTTCGTGAACTTGGTAAAAACGAAGGTATTAATACTGAAGTCTTATTAGAATTAAACCCTGATATAGTAATTGCTTTTGGTGTTGATGGCTCAAATAAATCTTTAGAAGTTATTAAAAAAGCAAATATTCCCGTAATTTATAATGGCGATTGGTTAGAAGATTCTCCACTTGCAAAAGCCGAATGGATTAAGTTTTTTGGTGTGTTATTCAACAAAGAAAAAATAGCCGACTCTATTTTTAGTACCATAGAGAGAAATTATATAGAGGCTAAAAAGTTAGCTTCGGCAACTAAAACAAAACCTACCGTTTTAAGCGGAGCGATGCACAAAGATATTTGGTATTTGCCAAGTGGCACAAGTACAGAAGCACAATTTTTAAAAGATGCAAACGTCAATTATTTATGGAGCGAAACGTCTGGAAAAGGCAGCCTATCGTTGAGTTTTGAAGCCGTTTTTGCTAAAGCAAGAGACGCAGATATTTGGTTGAGCCCTTCCTATTATAAAAGTTTGGAAGCGCTTGAAAAAGCCAATGAACATTACACCCAATTTAAAGCTTATAAAACTAAAAATATCAATACATTTTCCAACACAACAGGAAAAACAGGAGGAGTTTTATATTACGAATTGGGTATGTCGAGACCAGATTTAGTACTCAAAGATATTATAAAGATTTGTCATCCAGAATTATTGCCAGATTATGTACCTTTCTTTTTTAAACCTTTAAAGTAATTGCATCTTAAAAGCACATACAAACTTTCTTTTCTAATCTTAACAATTATACTAATATTCTGCTTTTTTGCAAATATTAGTTTGGGTTCGGTTTCTATTCCAATAAAAGATGTGTTTAATAGCTTACTTGGAAACAACATCGATAACGAAACTTGGCAACATATCATTCTAAATTACAGATTACCAAAAGCGTTTACAGCTATTTTGGTGGGTTCGGGTTTAGGCATTTCAGGATTGTTAATGCAAACTCTTTTTAGAAACCCACTCGCTGGACCATTTGTTCTTGGTATTACTTCAGGAGCCAGTTTAGGAGTTGCATTAGTTATTATGGGAGCTTCTATATTTGGAGGTGCACTTGCTGGACTTCTTATTTCAAAATGGAGTATCGTAATTGCTGCAAGTTTAGGCAGCTTTTTAGTGCTTCTTGCTGTAATAATGGTATCGGCAAAAGTTAGAGATACAATGGCAATACTTATTATTGGTTTAATGTTTGGAAGTATTACTGCTGCAGTTGTGAGTGTCCTCTCCTACTTCAGCTCTGCCGAACAATTACAACAATATATTTTTTGGGGATTTGGAAGTCTCGGTAATTTATCGTGGAACGAACTCTTAATCTTTCTATTAGTTTATTGCTTTGGAATACTAATTAGCATTGCTTCTTTAAAATCGTTAAACACCTTACTTCTTGGTGAGAATTATGCTAAAAGTCTTGGTGTAAATATTAAGCAAAGTCGATTCATCATTATTATTGCTACAAGTTTGTTAGCAGGAACTATTACAGCATTTGCTGGACCCATTGCCTTTATTGGTTTGGCAATTCCTCATATAACACGGCAGGTTTTTAATACCTCTAATCATAAAATTTTATTACCAGCAATTTTTATTTTTGGTGCCATAGTGATGCTTATTTGCGATAGTATTGCACAGTTGCCGACAAGCGATTACACCTTGCCAATTAATGCAATTACGTCTTTAATTGGCGCTCCAATAGTGATTTGGTTGTTGGTTAGAAAACGGAAAATGATTTTTTAAAAAGACAAAAGATGAAAGACAAAAGAGAAAAGACTTATTTCTCATTTCAAACTGTATTTCTAATAATGATTTTAGTTTTTAGTTTTTATTCTTGTAGAAGTTTTAAATCTACCGTTGAATTAGAGGAGCATTTCAACAGACAACAAATCAAGGATTTAAATAAGATTAATAGTTTTTTCATTGAAGAAGTTTTGAAAAATGAAGACTTTAAAAAAGGTATTGAAAATTTATATAAAACTCTTTACACTCTTGGTTTAGAAACAATTCTAAAAAATATAGATTATGAAAAACAAAAAAAAATATATAACTCAATTTCAGAATCCACTTTTAATGAGATTTGGGAAATAAAAATAAATACTGGTAGGTTTGAAGGCGAAGAATATATTCTTCCAAGATATAAAGGGAAATTTCAACTATATCTAAATCAATTAAGTGATACAAATCCTTTTGCTACAGACTGGAAACTTTGCCCCTAAGGATCTCTGGAAATCTCTCGCTCGCTGAAAACGTTCGTCTTGTCGTCCCGTTGCGCTGTGACGGAGGGGAAGAGTCCACGTGAAGAAAAACACGTCATTGGGCTATGCTTGGGCACCTAAATACGGTAATGGCAGTATCATGTTACAGGCCAGGACACCCGATTCTTCAATAAAGGTTGGGGCAAATTGTGCATTTTCAAACAACGAATCTTTTCTAAAGCTCATTTATTAGCCCTACCATTAGTATTACCTCGCAATGCTTCACTTATTTTCTGTCTAACCCCCGGTCGTTTTGCAGGATTATTATTTCCCATCATATCAGGTCTACATTT
>JADFSQ010000138.1:651-5889 GCA_022560715.1 Bacteroidota bacterium | reverse complement strand
ATGATACATACAAGATTATTTTCAATTAATAAATCAATCAAATCATTCGAGATACACTTAATTTTTTTATATTCTAATAATAACATATATTATCCCTCTATTTTCAAATACACGATTAGAAATCCCTTAATACTATCACACACTTTTAATTTATCAATCCAAAAAAATTGATTGCTTTTATCAAAGCATTGTATCAACTCAATCAAATTTTTATATTTATTATACATGGTTTCAGCCTATATACTCAATATTCATATTAGATTGACAAAAATAAATGACGTACCAATTACAGGAAATACAGATGTGTTGGAAGCCTTAAGTCGTGCTAAAATTGAAGGTGAAGTTGTAGATACATCTGGAAATATTTTGACTAATTATAATGGTATATTAACGGCAACGATTTATGATAAGAATATTAATAGATCTACGTTGGCAAATGATGGCACAAGAGATACTAATGGACAACTTATTATATTAGATTTTGAAACACTAGGAGAGATTATTTTTAGAGGGCAGGCAACCGTAACCAATGGACTGTTCGGTTTCGAATTTGTTGTGCCACGAGATATAGGCATTCCAGTAGGAAACGGAAAAGTGAGTTTTTATGCAAAAACTGAAAATCCTTTGCAAGACCAGTCTGGAGCCAGTTACGATATTAAAATTGGAGGTATAAATGCAAATGCTGCTGAAGATAATGAAGGTCCAAACATTAATTTGTTTATGAATGATGAAAATTTTGTTTCAGGAGGAATAACCAATGAAGCGCCAACACTTTTAGTTAAACTGCAGGATGAAAATGGAATTAATACGTCAAGTGGAATTGGCCATGATATATCTGCTATCATAGATGGCGACGAAATAAATCCAATTAAATTAAACGATTATTACATTGCTGAAATTGACGATTACCAACGTGGAACAGTAACCTATCCATTAAGAGATTTAGAACCAGGTTTACATACATTAACTTTAAAAGCTTGGGATGTTTATAATAATTCTTCTACTGCCGAAATTCAATTTACTGTATTCGATGAGGATGAAGGATTAGTCATAAATAATGTGCTTAATTATCCTAATCCATTTATTAATTATACAGAATTTTGGTTTAATCACAATAGTTCGCAGGTTTTAGACGTTTCAGTACAAATATTTACCGTTTCTGGAAAATTGGTTAAAACTATAAATGGGCAAACCTCAGGCGGAAATAAAGTAACCAGTTCCTTGTCTAAAGATTTAGTTTGGGATGGTAGAGACGATTTTGGAGACAGAATTGGGAAAGGAGTTTACGTTTATAAATTAACAGTACGTTCCAACCAATTAAATAAACAGGTAGAAAAAATACAAAAACTTGTTATACTATAATAATAAATTATATTTGCGCAATTCATTAATGAGAAGTATAGCAGTAAAATAAATTAATATTTAATATGAAGAATTACATTTTAGCTTTTATAACCATAAGTTTTTTTGCAAAAATAGATGCCCAAACATTAACTGAAAAAATTCCAAATCCCAATGATTCTAGAGTTATAACAACTGGGATGCCATTTTTGCTAATAACATCAGATGCAAGAGCAGCAGCATTGGGAGATATGGGAGTTGCTACGTCAGTTGATGCTTTTTCACAACAATGGAATCAATCAAAGTATGTGTTTTCTGAAACCAAATCAGGATTCGCTATAAGTTATACACCATATTTACAGAAGTTAGTTAATGATATTTTTCTCGGAAACATTACTTACTTTAATAGAATTGATGATAGAAGTTCTTTTGCATTTAGTTTTAAATATTTTAGTTTGGGTGAGATTGAACTTCTAGATGGCCCAGATGATATACCATTAATTGCAAAGCCTAATGAACTAAATATTGACGCATCCTATTCTTTAAGATTAGCTGATCAATTCTCAATGGCAGTTGGGTTACGTTACTTAAGATCTGATCTTAAAATTCAACAATTGGATGCTAACGCAAGTGCTGCAAGTTCAGTTGCAGTAGATATTTCAGGATATTATCAAAGTGAAGAAAATGCATATAATGATTTTAATGGACGTTGGAGAGGCGGTTTTGCTATTCAAAATTTAGGTCCAAAAATTAAATACGACGATGCTGGAAGAGAGAATTTTTTACCAACTACTTTAAGACTTGGTGGAGGCTTCGATTTTATTTTTGATGAATATAATAAGTTGGGTGTAACTTTAGAAGTTACCAAACTTCTAATACCTACACCTCCAATTTGGGGTACAGAATATGAATATACTGATGTTGATGGGAATGGTGAATATAATGAGGATGAAGATGGTGATTTAGGTGCTAAAGTACGAGACGATGTTATTATTAAAGGTAAAGACCCAGACGTCAGTTTTCTTAAAGGAATTTTTCAATCATTTAGTGATGCACCAGGAGGATTTAGCGAAGAAATGAAAGAGTTTACTTGGGCACTTGGAGTAGAATACCAATATCAAGATTCATTTGCTTTAAGAGCAGGATATTTTAATGAAAGTGATGACAAAGGAGCTCGTAAATTTTTTGCTCTTGGTGCGGGATTTAAATACACCACAATAAATATAGATTTATCCTATTTGTTTTCAGCTTCAAAAGTACAAAGCCCATTAGAGGGCACATTGCGTTTCTCCTTAGCGTTTAATTTTGGAGCTAAAACATATAGCGAATATTAGTATATATTTATAAAAATAAAATTAAAAAAAAACTATTGTTTTAAAACAATAGTTTTTTTGTTTAAAACAGTTTTGTAACTTTATAAATATTATAGATTGAAACTAATATGAAAGAACTAAAAATAGAATCTACACTATATATTTTTGACTCAATAGAAGAAGTTCCAGAAAATATTCAGAGCTTAATGAAACAAGCAGTTAATGCCAGAGAAAAAGCTTATGCACCATATTCTAAATTTAGTGTTGGCGCAGCATTACTTTTAGAAAATGGAGAAATTATAACAGGCAGTAATCAGGAAAACGCATCCTATCCTTCAGGGCTTTGTGCTGAACGAACTGCTATTTATTATGCTGGAGCGCAATATCCTCATATAAAAATTTTAACAATTGCAATTACAGCAGGATTACAAACCAAAACAACTTCTAACCCTATTCCGCCTTGTGGAGCTTGCAGACAAGCCATTGCAGAATACGAAGTAAAACAGGAATTACCTATCGAAATCTATTTTATGGGTGAAATAGGAAAAGTAATTAAATCAAATTCATTAGCAAATTTGCTGCCTTTGGTATTCGACAAGTCTGTACTATAAGATTTTCAGATGAATTAATTCAATAACTCTTTTTGCTATAACAAGCAAAGTGTTACTTTTGTGGTTCGTTTAAATCAATTCCATTTGAGAAAGTTTAAAAGGGTTGAATATAAAAACATCAAATTTAATTAGTAGATGCGAAAAATCACAAAGGAGACTTACCTTAAATGGTATGGGGATATGTATTTCTGGAGGAAGTTTGAAGACAAACTTGCCGCAGTATATATTCAACAAAAAGTAAGAGGTTTTCTTCACTTATACAATGGTCAGGAAGCAATTTTGGCAGGAGCCTTACATGTAATGGATTTAACCAAGGATAAAATGATTACTGCATATCGTAATCATGTACAGCCAATTGGCATGGGAGTTGACCCAAAACGAGTAATGGCAGAACTTTATGGAAAAGCAACTGGAACTTCTCAAGGTCTTGGTGGTTCCATGCACATATTTTCTAAAGAACACCGTTTTTATGGAGGTCATGGTATTGTAGGTGGACAAATTCCTCTTGGAGCTGGAATAGCTTTTGGAGACAAATACCATGGTATCGATGCAGTAACATTATGCTGTTTTGGTGATGGAGCTGCACGACAAGGCTCGTTGCACGAAACCTTTAATTTGGCTATGCTTTGGAATCTCCCAGTCGTTTTTATTTGTGAAAACAATGGGTATGCAATGGGAACTTCGGTGGAACGTACGGCAAACCACACCGAAATTTGGAAATTAGGTTTAGGCTACGAAATGCCTTCTGGACCTGTTGACGGAATGAATCCTGTAAAAGTTGCAGAAGCTATAAACGAAGCAATCGAAAGAGCGCGTCGTGGTGATGGACCATCATTTTTAGAAATGAAAACCTATCGTTACAGAGGTCATTCAATGAGCGATGCTCAACAATACAGAACCAAAGATGAAGTAGCTGAATACAAGAAAATTGATCCAATAACACAGATAAAAGATATTATTCTTCAAAAGAAATATGCAACAGAAGAGGATTTATTAAAAATAGACAAACGCGTTAAAGAACAAGTTGCTGAATGTGAAAAATTCGCAGATGAGTCTCCATATCCAGAGAAGAATTTAATGTACGACATCGTATATGAGCAAGAAGACTATCCATTTTTAAAACATAAATTATAAGCTATGGCAGAAATAATTAACATGCCACGTTTAAGTGATACAATGGAAGAAGGCACTGTTGTTTCTTGGCTTAAAAAAATTGGTGACCAAATTGTTGAAGGCGATATTCTGGCTGAAATTGAGACAGACAAGGCCACTATGGAATTTGAATCTTTTCACGAAGGCATTTTATTGCATATTGGAGTGCAAGAAGGGGAAACCACAAAAGTAGATGAATTGCTTGCTATTATTGGAGAAAAAGGAGAAGATATTTCTGAATTAATCTCAAATTCCAAAAAAGAAATTCCAAATTCCAAAACTAACAAAGAAGATGTTACTCAAGTTGCAATTGAAGACACTAAAGAATCTAAAGAAAAAGTTGAGTTGCCTGAAGGCGTTATAATTGTAACCATGCCACGATTAAGCGATACTATGGAAGAAGGTACGGTTGTTGCTTGGCTTAAAAAAGTTGGCGACGAAATTGTTGAAGGTGATATTCTTGCCGAAATTGAAACTGACAAAGCCACTATGGAATTTGAATCCTTTAATGAAGGCACACTTTTACATATTGGTTTACAAGAAGGAGACACTGCAAAAGTAGATGCACTTCTCGCTATTATAGGTCCAAAAGGCACAGATGTATCCAATATTGCAAAAAGTTTCAAAGTTGAAACATCATCTAATGAAAAAGTAGATATTACTAACTCTGAAAACACAAAAGAAAAGGCTATCATTTCGACAGAGCGAAGCGACGAGAAATCTCATAATCAGACTCAAATACCGTCTTCTAATGGTAGATTATTTGTGTCACCTCTTGCCAAAAAAATGGCGGCTGATAAAGGAATTAACTTGTCTCAAGT
>JADFSQ010000138.1:0-641 GCA_022560715.1 Bacteroidota bacterium | reverse complement strand
ATTATAAAAAGAGATATAGCGAATTTCAATCCCCCTACAGTATCTCAATCTAAGGCTCCAGTAGCCAAGTTTGTAGCTACTGGTCAGGAAGATTTTGATGAGGTTAAGCACTCTCAAATGCGAAAAATTATTGCTAAACGTCTCGGAGAATCTAAATTTTCGGCACCTCACTATTATCTAAATGTTGAACTTGATATGGGAAATGCGATTGCATTCCGAGAACAATTCAACTCCATTCCAGATACAAAAATTTCGTATAACGATATGATTGTTAAAGCCTGTGCTTTGGCATTACGTCAGCATCCTCAGGTAAATTCGCAATGGTTTGACGATAAAATGCGATTAAACAATCATGTTCATATTGGTGTTGCTGTTGCAGTAGAAGATGGTTTGGTTGTTCCTGTAGTGCGTTTTGCCAACGAGCAAAGTTTGCCACAGATTAATGCTGCTGTAAAAGATTATACAGTAAGAGCGAGAAACAAAAAACTAACACCTCAAGAAATGGAAGGTAGTACATTTACCATTTCTAATTTGGGTATGTTTGGTATAGAAAGTTTCACATCTATAATCAATCAACCAAATTCTGCAATCCTATCAGTTGGAACCATTGTACAAAAACCTATAGTTAAAAACGGTCAAAT
>JADFSQ010000137.1 GCA_022560715.1 Bacteroidota bacterium | reverse complement strand
TAGGTGGTTGTGGCATTCGTGTTACTGTTGCCAACGGTTCGCTTACAGACATAACTTTTAATGTAAAGAATAGTGTTTCAGTAAACGAAATTAATGCCGCCTTTAAATTGGCTTCAGAAACTAAATATAAAGGAATTTTAGAATATACTGAAGACCCTATAGTATCGATAGATATTGTTGGAAATTCTCATTCTTGTATTTTCGATTCTTTAATGACTTCAGTAATAGGAAGTATGGTGAAAATTATTGGATGGTACGATAATGAAACCGGATATTCTAGCAGAATTATTGATTTAATCAATAATTTATCGAATGAGTAATCTTTTAGAAAAATACATAAATATTGAAAAAAAGTGCATTTTGTCGAATATATTGTTATCTTTGTCGATATAATTGACTCAAAATGCCTCAAATCAAATATTATATATTTGTTTTTTTTGTCTTAATTGCTATGCAAAGTCACTCTCAAAATAAAATTGAGGATGACTCGGCTATAGATAAAAACCAAGTCGAAATTGCTGTAAACAATGCAGAAAAACAAATACATAATGGCAATTTTCATAATGCCCTTAAAACGCTGAAACAAGCACTTCTTAATTCAGAAAGTATTGGGGATAAGAAAGGACAAGGAATAATTCTTTCAAAAATTGCAAATCTCCAATATAGTATCGACGAATGTAAAAATGCAGAATATTCAATAAATAAGGCTATTGATATCCAAACCAATATTGATGATATATTAAATTTAGCAATATCAAGAAACATCTATGGCTTAATATATTTAAGTCAAAACGATTACCTTAATGCTTTAGAATATTTTAAATCTGCACGAACAATTTTTGAAGAAGAACATCTAAATAAGCTTATAGCTGAAGTTACATTAAGCCTCGCTAAAGCGTACATAGGTTTGGATAATTTGACCGAAGCTAATACACTCATAGAAAAGGCAATTAGTTTATCGGAAAAATACAACTTAACATCCATACTAAGTGCTGCAACTATTAAAAGCGGAATTATTGCTTTAAAACAAAAAAAGTACCAAAGCGCATTAACTCTAATACTAAAAGGTTCTGAATTAGCAAAAAATAATCGTGATTTAGAAGTATTAAACGAAAGCTATTATGTGTTAAGTAACATTTATACACGAACAAAGAAATATGAGTTAGCTAATAAAAATTTAACATTATATATTGAACTTAATAACTCTATTTTAAAAAGCAAACAAGAACCATTTTCTCTACAAAATAGTAGTCAGCTTATTATTGACACTAAAGATGCTACAATAAAACTTCAGCAAGATGAAATAAGTGAAAAAGAAAAGGCAAATAGTATAAGCAAATTAACAACTATATTAAGTATTGGTCTTATAACTATACTTTCGTTATTAACACTTTCCTTATATAAAAACAACAATATTAGACTAAAAACCAATAATATGTTGTTCAAAAAAAATACAGAATTGTTAACCGAAAAAGAAAGGGCAGAAATTGCTGCTGAAGCGAAATCAAACTTCTTATCTACAGTTACTCACGAATTAAGAACTCCGCTTTATGCAGTTACTGGTTTAACAAATATGCTATTGGATGAGAATCCAAAACCTGAACAAATACAACATTTAAAATCGCTTAAATTTTCTGGAGACTATTTATTAACTTTTATTAATGATATTTTACAAATCAATAAAATTGAAGCAAATAAGGTAGAGCTCGATCCGGAGATTTTTAATTTAAAACATAAAGTAGAAAATGTTGTAGCTGCTTTAAATAATTCGGCTTTAGACAACAATATTAAAATTCATATTGAATACGATAAATCGTTGCCTGAAATATTTCACGGAGACCAATTAAAAATATCACAAATACTAATTAATTTAATTGGTAACTCGATTAAGTTTACAAAAGATGGTGATATTTGGATTAGAATTCTTAAAATAAATCAAAATCAAAGTTATTATAGAATAAGGCTTGAAGTTGAGGATAATGGCATCGGTATTACTAAAGAGAAACAAGAACATATGTACGAGAGTTTTTCTCAAGGATCTATTCAAATTAACCGAAAATACGGAGGAACAGGGTTAGGCTTATCAATTGTTAAAGGTTTAGTAGATATACTTAAAGGTAAAGTGTATTTAAAAAGTGAATTAGGACAAGGCACAACCTTTAGTATAGAATTGCCTTTAAAAGAATCTAAAGAAATTATTAAAATCGAAAAGAAAGACTTATTTAAAGATGTAAACGATTTAGATTTAAAAAACATAACTATTTTAATAGTTGAGGATAATAAAATAAACCAAATGATTACTAAAAAAATCTTATCCAAAATGAATCTTAATTGTGAAGTCGTAGATAATGGTGAAGATGCTGTAAAAAAGATTAAAGAAAACACATACGATATTGTGCTTATGGATATTCACATGCCTGGAATAAGTGGTATCGAAGCTACAAAAAGAATAAGAAGTTTCAATAAAGAACTTACCATATTTGCACTTACAGCAGTAACACTCGAAGATAAAATGCAAGAATTTGATGATGCTGGTTTTGATGATATTATTTCTAAACCATTTAAACTTGAAGACTTTGAAAATAAATTATTTTCTGCACTATTCAAAAACAAATCTTCAGCTTCAGCTTCAGCTTAACTAATACTTAATATTTATTAATAAGATTATCAAACTTTTCTTTATTAGAAATCTCTATTTCTATTGGTAGATAAAACAATCGGTCACCATTAATATTATCCTTTAACCGTGTATAATCTTTTTCAGTAGTTAAAATTAAGGGCTTGGAGTTCAGAAACTTTAATTCACTTTCAGAAAAAATATGATGGTCTTTAAAATTTAGATGTTCATAATTATATCCACAACCATCCAGAAAATTCAATAACGGTTTGGGATTTGCAATTGCCGTAACTAAAGTAAATTTAATATCCTTTAAATCTACTAAAGGTTTCTTTGTTTGGAACGAAAAAATCGTTTCAGAATATTTAATTGTACTAAAAAACACAGCCTGCGTAGAAAGTGGTTTCAAGCGTACAATAATTTCTTTTCTTTCACTTTCTTCCAAACCATTAGGACATTTAGTAACAACAATAATATCAGCCCTTTTTGCACCTGCTTTAGGTTCACGTAAATTTCCTGTTGGTAACATAAAATCATCAACATAAAGTTTGGCGTAAGTAGTTAGTAATATCTTTAATCCTGCATTAACTTTTCTATGCTGAAAACCATCATCTAACAATATAATTTCTGGCGTATTCTGTAATTGCCGTAATCGGGTAATTCCATTTTGTCTGTTACTATCTACGCTTACAACGATATCTCTAAATTTTTGATAAAACTGAAAAGGCTCATCGCCTATTTTTTCTGCTGAAGAATTTTTATCTGCAATATAAAATCCCTTGGTATTTCGTTTATAACCTCTGCTTAATGTTGCAACTTTAAAATCGTTTTTTAGTACCCTTATTAAATATTCAATCATTGGCGTTTTTCCTGTACCACCAACACTTAAATTACCAACACAAATAATAGGAAAATTATACGATTTCGATTTAAAAATGCCAATATCATAACACAAATTCCGCAGCCAAGTCACCAAATAATAAATAGGAACGATTGGAAACAATATTTTTCGGACAAAATTCATAGCTACGAAAGTAATTATTTATATTTGAACTAAAACATAAATATGATTGTACAAGACGTTATAAACCATCTGGAAGAATTATCTCCTTTAACCTATGCTGAAGATTTTGATAATGTTGGTCTTCTTGTTGGTCATAAAAACACAAAAATTACTGGCATTCTTGTTACTTTAGATACGCTTGAAACAGTTGTAGATGAAGCTATTGAGAATAATTGTAACCTAATCGTTAGTTTTCATCCCATTATTTTTAAAGGACTAAAAAAGTTAACCGGTGAAAATTATGTTGAACGTGTTGTCATAAAAGCCATTAAAAATAACATTGCCATTTTTGCTATGCATACTGCTTTAGACAACGCATTACAAGGTGTAAACGATATGATTTGCAAAAAAATCGGACTCATAAATACACAGATTTTAATTCCTCAAACCGGAACCATAAAAAAACTAACCACTTATGCACCAAAAGATGAAGCTGATAAACTTCGGGAAGCGCTGTTTAATGCTGGAGCCGGAAGTATTGGTAATTATAACGAATGTAGTTTTAATATTGAAGGTATTGGAACATATAACGGAAACATAAACTCAAATCCGTCCAGAGGGAAAAAAGGAAGTTTACATTTTGAACCCGAAACCCAAATTTCTGTAATCTATTCAAAACATTTAGAAGCAAAAATTCTTCAAACGCTTTTTAAAGCACATTCTTATGATGAAGTTGCTTACGAAATAACAACTTTAGAAAACAAAAATCAGCATATCGGAATGGGAATGATTGGCGAATTTGAAACGCCTATGGAAGAAGCTTCATTTTTAAATCATATAAAATATAAAATGAAAGCTAAATGCATCAGGCATTCGCCTTTATTGGGTAAACCAATACAGAAAGTTGCCGTTCTAGGAGGTTCAGGAAGTTTTGCAATAAACGAAGCTAAAGCTGCTAAAGCAGATGCTTTTATTACTGCCGATTTAAAATATCACGATTTTTTCAGGGCAGAAAATAGTATCATTTTAGCCGATATTGGACACTACGAAAGTGAACAATACACAAAAAATGGTTTAGCCGCATTTCTTACAAAAAAAATGCCTAATTTTGCAGTCGTTTTGTCAAAGACAAATACCAATCCTGTAAAGTATTTATAAGCATGGCTAAAAAGAAAGAAGTTAGTGTAGAAGAAAGATTAAGAGCACTATATGATTTACAATTAATAGATTCTCGTATTGACGAAATCAGAAATGTAAGAGGAGAACTTCCATTAGAAGTACAAGATTTGGAAGACGAAGTCGAAGGTTTAAACACAAGACTTCAAAAATTAGATGAAAGTCTGGCAAATATAGACGAGCAAATTAAAGCAAAAAAGAATCTTATGGAAGAGGCTAAAGCTTTAATTAAAAAATATAGTGAGCAACAAAAAAATGTTAGAAATAACAGAGAATTTAATTCACTTACTAAAGAAGTAGAATTTCAAGAGTTAGAGATTCAACTTGCCGAAAAGCATATAAAAGAGTTTTATGTTTTAATTGAACAAAAAAATGAAGTTATTAGCTCCACAAAAGATAACTTAAAAGAACGCGCTAATCATTTAAAACACAAAAAAGCAGAATTAGATACAATTCTTTCCGAAACTGAAAGAGAAGAAGAAGCTTTAAATAAAAAATCAGAAAAATATAAGCTATTAATTGAAGAACGTTTGGTAGCAGCTTATACAAGAATTCGCAAGAATGTAAAAAACGGTTTAGCTGTTGTTCCAATTGAAAGAGGAGCTGCAGGTGGCTCTTACTTTACCATTCCTCCACAAGTAATAGTAGAAATTGCTTCCCGTAAAAAAATTATTACAGATGAGCATAGTGGACGTATTTTAGTGGATGAAGTTCTTGCTACAGAACAAAAAACAAAAATGGCAAAACTATTTGCAAAACTTTAAAAAGTCAGCAATTATAATAGATTCAAAGCCTTTACAAATTTGTAAAGGCTTTTTTATTGAAAAGCATTGAATACTTCTAATAAGTTTTATAAATTTAGTACGACATAATGTAAAACAAAATTTTATGATGAATACAAAAACTTTAGTCCTTGCCTTTATCCTAATATTTACTTTCAGCTGTCAAAACAACGCGCAAGTAAAGACCTCAAAACAAACTAAAAAAAACAAAATTGAATTAGGACTCATAAATGCTGACCCGGTTGAAGTCGCACTCGTAAACGGAAAAGCAAGAGCATATTTTGCCAGTGGTTGCTTTTGGTGTGTAGAAGCTGTTTATGAAAGCATAACA
>JADFSQ010000136.1 GCA_022560715.1 Bacteroidota bacterium | reverse complement strand
CTAAAATTCCAATTTCAATATTTTTACTGGAGACCACATTAGAACCGCTATAAAAAGAAAAGAACGTAAATGCCAAAGCTCCAATAAAAAAAACAAGAGCGACAATAAAAAAGTATTTAAAAAAAAGGATTATACATGTGCAAAGGAAATCGAATCTACAGCTAAAGCAATAGTATTATTTAAAAACAATAAAGATGTTTTGAATTTAATAGAAAATAAAATAACTTTTAAAATTTATTTGGGACTCTTATATCAACAATTAAATAATGAAAAAATTAATGAAGAAAAACGTAAGCTTGAAGTAATGGTTAAAATTTTCGGAAGAAAAACACCATTAGAGTTAAGCTATATGCAAGTAGAAAAAGTATAATAATTGTTACACAAATATTATAGATAAGATTTTAAAGCTTCCAATTTTTAAAATCATATCAAACTAAATTATTAAAATGGCAAAAGAAATAAGTAAAGTAGTTAAACTACAAGTAAGGGGAGGTGTAGCGAATCCGTCGCCACCGGTTGGACCCGCTTTAGGTGCTGCTGGAGTTAATATCATGGAGTTTTGTAAGCAATTTAATGCTAGAACTCAAGATAAACAAGGTAAAATTTTACCTGTTGCTATTACTGTTTACAAAGACAAATCTTTCGATTTTGTAATCAAAACTCCACCTGCAGCTGTACAATTATTGGAAGCGGCCAAAACTAAAAAAGGTTCTGGAGAACCAAATAGAGTTAAAGTAGCAAAAGTGTCTTGGGATCAAGTACGAACCATTGCTGAAGATAAAATGGTTGACCTAAATGCTTTTACAATAGAATCTGCAATGAAAATGATAGCAGGTACTGCAAAGTCTATGGGTATTAACGTTAAAGGTGGTCAAGCCCCTAATTAATCTAAAAATTTTAAAAAATGGCAAGATTAACAAGAAAGCAAAAAGAAGCAGTATCAAAAATAGATAAAACTAAACTTTATAGTGTTGAAGAAGCTTCAGTATTGGTAAAGGAAATTAGTAACGCAAAATTTGATGCATCTGTAGATTTAGCAGTTCGTCTTGGAGTAGATCCAAGAAAAGCAAATCAAATGGTAAGAGGCGTAGTATCTCTTCCTCATGGAACAGGTAAAGATTTAAAAGTTTTAGCATTAGTAACTCCAGATAAAGAAGCAGAAGCAAAAGAAGCTGGAGCAGATTACGTTGGTTTAGATGAATATCTTGATAAAATCAAGAATGGTTGGACAAATGTTGATGTTATTATAACCATGCCGAGTGTAATGGGTAAATTAGGACCTTTAGGTAGAATACTAGGACCGAGAGGCTTAATGCCAAATCCTAAAACAGGAACAGTAACTATGGATGTTGCTAAAGCTGTTACCGAAGTGAAAGCTGGTAAAATAGATTTTAAAGTAGATAAAACAGGTATTGTTCATGCAGCAGTTGGTAAAGTATCATTTACTGCAGATAAGCTTACAAGTAATATAAATGAATTACTTTCTACTTTAATTAAAATGAAACCAGCAACATCTAAAGGTACTTATGTGAAGAGTATTTTTATCTCCAGCACAATGAGTCCCAGTGTAGCCATAGACCCTAATATTTAATTAGTAGTTAAAGATTTTATTATGACAAGAGAAGAAAAATCAATAGTAATTAAAGAGTTAACTGCTCAATTAACAGCGAATACAAATATCTATTTAGCAGATATTTCAGGATTGAATGCCGGAGCTACTTCAAACTTACGTCGTGCTTGTTTTAAAGCAAATGTTACTTTAGAAGTAGTTAAAAACACCTTGCTTGAAAAAGCAATGGTAGCATCCGATAAAGATTTTGGAGATTTACCTTCTATATTAAAAGGGAATACTTCAATCATGTATTCCGAGACAGGGAATGCACCAGCAAAAGTAATTAAAGCTTTCAGAAAAAAATCTGATAAACCTCTATTAAAAGGAGCGTTTATAGAAGAAGCAATTTATTTAGGTGATGATCAGTTGGATTTACTTGTAGATATTAAATCTAGAGAAGAGCTTATTGGAGATATTATTTCATTATTACAATCTCCAGCAAAGAATGTAATTTCAGCACTTCAATCTGGAGGAGGGAAACTATCAGGTATCCTAAAAACCTTATCTCAAAGAGAGGGATAATATAATAAGTACGCACTTTTTACAAAATATAAATTAAATTAAAATTATTAAAACGATAGAAAATGGCAGATTTAAAAGATTTCGCAGAACAGTTAGTAAACTTAACAATAAAAGAGGTTAACGAATTAGCTGGTATATTAAAAGAAGAATACGGTATAGAGCCTGCTGCTGCTGCAGTAGCGGTTGCTGGACCTGCTGATAGTGGTGGAGAAGCCGCCGAAGAGCAAACAGAATTTGATGTAATCCTTACTGCAGCTGGAGCTTCTAAACTTGCAGTTGTAAAATTAGTTAAAGAATTAACAGGTTTAGGATTAAAAGATGCTAAAGGATTGGTTGATAGCGCACCAAGTGCTATAAAAGAAGGTGTATCTAAAGATGAAGCCGAAGCGCTTAAAACTTCTTTAGAAGAAGCAGGAGCAGAAGTAGAGCTTAAATAAGCCCAACTAAACTACTACATATGGTTTAGGTCCTGTCACGTTTTTGAGCGTGATACGACCTAGACCCTTTTGTGTATATAAAAGTAATATACACGCAAAAATATTTTTTAATCAAAATTTCGTTCGTCGATGTTAGCAACACAAGCTGAAAGATTAAATTTCTCATCTATTGTAAATAGAACAGAATATCCAGATTTCTTGGATATTCAGATTAAATCCTTTCAGGATTTTTTCCAGTTAGAAACAAAATCAGAAGAAAGAGGTTCCGAAGGGTTATTCAATACCTTTATGGAAAATTTCCCAATTACAGATACTCGTAATCAATTTGTATTAGAATTTTTGGATTATTTTATAGATCCACCAAGATATAACATTGAAGAATGTATTGAAAGAGGTCTTACGTATAGCGTTCCGCTAAAAGCAAGACTCAAATTGTACTGTACAGATCCTGAACATGAGGATTTCGAGACCATTGTTCAAGATGTGTATTTAGGCACAATTCCATATATGACACCACGAGGTACGTTTTGTATCAATGGTGCAGAACGTGTTGTAGTTTCACAACTGCATCGTTCTCCAGGTGTTTTCTTTGGTCAATCCTTCCATGCAAATGGTACAAAATTATATTCTGCAAGAGTTATACCTTTTAAAGGGTCTTGGATAGAATTTGCAACAGACATCAATCAAGTGATGTATGCATATATTGATAGAAAGAAAAAATTACCTGTAACAACACTTTTTAGAGCTATTGGTTTTGAAAGAGATAAAGATATTCTTGAGATATTTGATCTTGCTGAAGAAATAAAAGTATCAAAATCAGGATTAAAAAAAGTTATTGGTCGTAAACTTGCTGCTCGTGTGCTTAACACTTGGCATGAAGATTTTGTAGATGAAGACACAGGAGAAGTAGTATCTATAGAAAGAAACGAAATTGTTTTGGATAGAGATACAGAATTAGATAAAGAAAATATTCTTGAAATAATTGGTGCTAAAGTAAAAACCATTCTTTTACATAAAGAAGATGGACAACTCGCAGACTATGCAATTATTCATAATACATTACAAAAAGACCCTACAAATTCCGAGAAAGAAGCTGTAGAGCATATTTACCGTCAATTACGTAATGCCGAACCACCAGATGAAGAAACTGCAAGAGGTATTATTGATAAATTATTCTTTAGCGAACAACGTTATAATTTAGGTGAAGTAGGTCGTTATAGAATGAATAAAAAGTTAGGACTTAATATCGATATGGATAAAAAAGTTCTTACTAAAGAAGATATTATTACTATAGTAAAATATTTAATCGAATTAATAAACGCTAAAGCAGAGATTGATGATATCGATCACTTGTCAAATCGTCGTGTTCGTACAGTTGGAGAACAATTGTCTTCACAATTTGGTGTAGGTTTAGCTCGTATGGCACGAACAATTCGTGAGCGTATGAATGTTCGGGACAATGAAGTATTCACACCAATCGATTTAATTAATGCTAAAACATTATCATCGGTAATTAATTCATTCTTTGGTACAAACCAGTTATCTCAATTTATGGATCAAACAAATCCATTAGCAGAGCTAACTCATAAACGTCGTTTATCGGCATTAGGACCAGGTGGATTATCCAGAGAAAGAGCAGGTTTCGAGGTTCGGGATGTTCATTACACACATTATGGTCGTTTATGCCCAATAGAAACACCTGAAGGACCAAACATTGGTTTAATATCTTCATTAAGTGTTTATGCCAAAATAAATGGTATGGGATTCATCGAAACACCATATAGAAAAGTTAAAAATGGAGTTGTCGATATTAAAGGAGAACCAATTTATTTAACTGCTGAAGAAGAAGAAGATAAGTTAATCGCTCAAGCTAATATTCCGGTTGACGAAAATGGTAAGATTTTAAAAGATACTGTAATTGCGCGTCAAGAAGGCGATTTTCCGGTAGTAGAGCCAAAGGATCTACATTATACTGATGTTGCACCAAACCAAATCGCATCTATTTCTGCTTCGTTAATACCTTTCTTGGAGCATGATGACGCAAATAGAGCCTTAATGGGATCTAATATGATGCGTCAGGCAGTACCATTATTAAGACCACAAACACCAATTGTTGGTACAGGGCTCGAACGTCAGGTAGCGTCAGATTCTAGAGTATTAATTAATGCTCAAGGGAATGGATTAGTACTATATGTTGATGCAGACGAAATTATTATTGAATACGATCGTACAGACGAAGAAGCAATGGTTAGTTTTGATAGTAATATTATTACTTATAAGTTAACAAAATTCAGAAAAACAAACCAAGGTACATCTATTAACCTTAAACCAATAGTTGTTAAAGGTGATAAAGTTACTAAAGGACAGGTATTATGTGAAGGTTATGCAACTCAAAAAGGTGAATTAGCCTTAGGTAGAAATTTGAAAGTAGCCTTTATGCCTTGGAAAGGATATAATTTTGAGGATGCTATTGTTATTTCAGAAAAAGTAGTAAGTGATGATATTTTCACTTCTATTCATATTGATGAGTATTCTTTAGAAGTAAGAGATACAAAACTTGGTAATGAAGAATTAACGAGTGATATTCCAAATGTTTCAGAAGAAGCTACAAAAGATCTTGATGAAAACGGAATGATTCGTATTGGAGCCGAAATTAAGCCAGGTGATATACTTATTGGTAAAATTACTCCTAAAGGAGAAAGTGACCCAACTCCAGAAGAAAAATTGTTAAGAGCAATTTTTGGAGATAAAGCGGGCGATGTTAAAGATGCATCTTTAAAAGCATCTCCTTCTTTACATGGTGTGGTAATTAATAAAAAATTATTTGCTCGTGCCGTAAAAGACAAGCATAAAAGAGCTCAGGATAAAATAGATATTAACAATTTAGAAGATATTTACGATAACAAGTTTGATAGTTTACAAGAAATATTAGTTGAAAAACTTTTTGTAATTATTGGAGGTAAAACTGCACAAGGCGTTTTTAACGATTTGGGAGAAGAAGTATTCCCAAAAGGGAAGAAATTCACTTTAAAAATGTTAAATTCGGTAGATGATTATGCACATTTGGTTTCTGGAAAATGGACAACCGACAAGACTACAAATGCTCTTATTTCAGAACTAATCCACAACTATAAAATTAAAGAAAATGACCTTCAAGGGTCGTTAAGACGCGAGAAGTTTACCATTTCTGTTGGAGACGAATTGCCTGCAGGAATCATCAAACTTGCTAAAGTTTATATCGCTAAAAAGCGTAAACTAAAAGTTGGAGATAAAATGGCAGGACGACATGGTAACAAAGGTATTGTTGCTCGTATTGTTCGTCAAGAAGATATGCCGTTTTTAGAAGATGGAACACCAGTTGATATAGTATTAAACCCACTTGGTGTGCCTTCTCGTATGAATATT
>JADFSQ010000135.1:3987-5995 GCA_022560715.1 Bacteroidota bacterium | reverse complement strand
GAAAAGCATATATATAAACTATTTGCATTATCAGGAAGTGAATTCACATTCTCAATATTAGGACCTTCAAAAAGGGAAGATTTTCATGAGATTGATTTATTATATGGCAGAGAATTAATTGTAAATAAATGGCTTTATTTTGATTTCTATGGTGGTTTAGGATTATTTAACCAAACAATTACCATTCCTGTAGCAATACCAGGAACAGGAGGATCTTGCGGTTTTGGAGGTTTTTGTATTAATATTCCAGATTATGAATATATACGAAATAAAAATAAAACCATTGGACTCTCTTTACAAAGTAAAATTAGATTTAAAACTAGTAAGCGCTTCTCTTTAGGAATACAATTACATACAAATATAAATTCAGTGAATACAATTTATAGCTCTGGGATTTTCTTTCAGTGGGAATTTGAGAGTAGAAAAAAACAAAAACTTTAACCCTTAATGTATTACGCATTAAAACTTTGTCCGAATTTATCCAAATTAGACGATCTCGAACACCTAACTTATTCAATTTTATACTTTTAACGTTAAATAAAATAAAAATATGAAATCAATTATTTTTCTATTGTGCTGTTGCGTTCTGTTTTCCAGTTGTTACAGTTATAAGAGTATTAATATGTCAGCCCATAAAATTCATGCTAATAAAAAGTATAGTATAGAAACCAAGGATACAAAAATAAAAGGAAAAATTTATCAGGTAAGCGACAGTACAATCACTTTAGTAAAAAGAGGGATTAAAACAGAAATACCCTTATCTAGTATTGATGAAATTAAGGAAAGGAAGTTTTCGTATTTAAAAACTATAGGGTTTACCATTTCATCCGTTTTAATAAGCACGATAATTTATGCCATTTGTTGTTGGACTTTTGGGATAGGGGGATTATAATATCCGAAACAATAAACCTAGGCAAGAATAAATATCATAAAAATTATTTTTATTCCAACCCAAACCAAAGTATTATGAGAAACATAATTTTAGTATTAGTTTTTACAGTTCTTAACGTTTCTTGTGTTAAAAACGACATTATTGAACCAGAAGAAACAATTGAAACTATAGTAAGGGGAAATGTCTTAGATGTTGAGAGAAATAAACCAATTAAAAATTTCAAAATTGTTCTCTTAAGAATTTGGGACGATTGGAGTGTTGTCCAATATTTTTTAAATTCAGAAGTAATAGACTCTGTAAGGACAGATATTAATGGTAATTACACAATTACATTTGATTATATCAAAGGTGAAAGATATGCTTTTGAAAAACAATATTATGGTTATCCTTACTATACAGAGAGTATAGGCAATACAAGTATAAATGAAGGTGTAATTAATATAAGAAATATAAACGCTTGGTATCCAACAATACTTAAATTAAATATAACTGTTACTAACAATGATTATCCTCCAATGCGAATAAGTAGTGAAATTGTAGGAAATAATAATTTACATTTTGCAACTATCGATATTTTTGAACAAGAAATAGATACAATCGCATATATAAATACTAAACCAAATTCTAACATAGAATTAAATTTTCATTATTCTACAGGCTATTCAAATAGTGACTATCATTATCACATTGAATCTCTTACAACAACACTTCAAGATACTATCAGTTTATCTTACAATATTGATTGTAATTCATTTTAATATTGAAAATTTATAAAGGAGTATTATAGAATTAACCTCTTGATATAATTAAAGACCAAGAGGTTAAGTTCTCTTATACAATTCAAATTTATAAATCTAATTAAGTATAATATCTCTTACATTTCCATTATCATTAGTAAACGTTGCCATATTATCGCAACCTCCTTCTCCATAATCTAAAACTCCACTAAAATTTGTACGGTCTATATCTAAAGATCCACTAACAAAATAATGACAAATTACTTCTCTACGTAAAGGAATAACCACTTCGTAGCTATGGGCATTTCCATTTCTAAAGGTTGTCATCCAATTTCCCGTTATTTCAAACACATTTGGTGTTTATATAGATGGTAAACTG
>JADFSQ010000135.1:0-3977 GCA_022560715.1 Bacteroidota bacterium | reverse complement strand
CTTAATTTTAACCCTTATGCTAATACAAAGCTGTAGCAAAAGCGACGACACCTTTACGCCTACATTACCCCCAATTACCCAAACAGGCGCAAACACTTTTGGAGTTTATATAGATGGTAAACTGCTTACACCTCGTGATGGTACAGGAACTTTTAACTCACCTGATAGAGGGATGATTTTTTGGGGTTCTCCATCTGCAAATTCAGATAGCGAACTTGCCATACGAGACTTTAAAAGTGGTAATGGAGGATGGATTGATATACATATTGCTAATTTTCATCAAAATGGAGAAGGAACTTTTATTATTAATGAGAGCAATTGTGAAGATGGAATAGATGCTAACCCGACCATTAACATACGTTGCAGATGGTGGGATGAAACTTCTCAAGCCTATAAATGGTATTGCTCTATAGAAAATACAGGGACACTTAACATTACAAGATACGATTTTGAGAACAGAATAGTTTCAGGAACTTTTAGCTGCAAAGCAGTTAATTAGAGATGATCCAAACGATATTATTGAAATTACTCAAGGACGATTTGATATAAAATGGGATGCAATACCAAGCTTCCCGTAACTATAAACAAAAAGGTGTCGCTGTAACGACACCTAATTACTAACAAATAAAACTCAGTTCAATTATTGTTTCACTTATTAACACCTTAAAATTATGAACTTTTTAAAGAAAAATCACGAACTCATTAAAATTAACACCAAATACGCGAATAAATTATTAATCAAGAAACCACATTAATTTTAAAACTACGTAACATTACGTATTTCATATTATAAAATAGAAGACTAAATTTATAAACTAAATCTAAAAAAACATTTACTATGAAAACACTCAAACTACTTTTCTTGTTTACACTACTTATTAGTGCATCTTGCAAAAACGACGACGACACACCCACAAGCCCCATAGACCAATTACCTCCTGCTACTCAAATAGGAGCGCAAACATTTGGTTGCCTCATTAATGGCGAGGCTTTTGTCCCACCAATTTTTGGAAGCAATGCACCTAATGCTTTTTACCAGTTTGTTGGTGGTGCTTATACACTTGGAATTTCTGGGGGAACTGGAGGAGGATCAAATCTTAAAGGCTTAAATATTGGAGCTATTGATGTTGACCAAATACAAGAGACAACCTATATTTTTTTAGAAAAAGAATCCGGCAACTATTTTGGACAATATACTATTGGAGGAAGTATAATTTTAAATGCAATTACTTCTACAAATAATTCGGGATTACTTTTAATTACAAATTTTGATGATGTAAATGGTATTATTTCTGGTACGTTTGAATTTACTGTTTTAGATAACGAAGGTAATGAGATAAAAATCACTGACGGTCGTTTTGATATGCTTTATACTAATTAATAAGAACAAACATCCTTTTATTAACCTTTAACCAACTAAATATGACTTAATTAAACATAAAAAGAAAGACCACCTACAAAGTAGGCAATCTTTCCAGTACTTAAATTAAACAATATCTCACAATCATTTAATTAAATAACAAAATTATGAAAACTAAATTTTACAAACTCAATATCTTTAAAAATAATAAAGGTGTGAGTAAAATTATTAAACTTACCTTAAAGTGTATTATTATCTCAATACTCTTTACTTTAACAAATACTATTACTGCACAAACTGTTAATACTACAGTAGCTTCAGATATTAACAATAGGTTTAGCTTACTTGAAAAAAACCGAATTCCGTATGATATATTATTAGATTACGGTTTTGATTTTATAGAAGCCACACAATATGATGGTGTACTACGTAACGATAATTATATGAGTATTAGCACTTATAAAGAGTTGTATAATACAATGGTATCATCTTGTACTGCTACAGGAGTTTTAGGTATTGCATCACCAGTACAAGAATATAACGAATGGAAAAACCTACAGCAAATAGAAAATGAAGTAAATAAAACTACAAATACAGCGTCAATGGTATTAAGTGGCTTGTTATATAACTATTCTAAATTTAATGTAAATGCATTAAACAATAATAAAATAAGTGTTTTGTTTGGTAAATATGATGATAAATATATTAATGGTGTATGGCAAAACCCTTATGATAGTGAAATTGCTTTTGCAATGGCAACACCTGCTTTATTAATTAACCAGCCCAATGTTTCAGTAAAATTACCTGCTACGCGAGTTTGTGCAACAACTCCGTTTAATTTAGGTTAAAAATAAGGAAATTATTGGATTGATTTTTATTTTTCAGAAAACAACTCAAATCGATCAAATACAGTTCTAATTTGCTATAAAAGGTCGGAAATTGGTCTAAAGCTGAAGACAAATGAGCTTTGATTTTGCTCATTAAGGTTTCAAAGCCAAAAATAGACATAAGTCTCCTAAGATTGTATCCTGTAAAAATTAAGTAAACTTCACCAAGTACCTTTTCTTTTCCTTTGGTGAGGGTATAATCAAAATGCCACTGTCGTTTTAAGGTTCCAAACTGATGTTCGATTATTTGTTGTCTTTGTCTGTAATAATCTGGATTTTGATGAACCCTATCATTATTTCTGGTTATGTATTGTTGAAATTCTGTTCTTTCTATTAATCTGCCATGTTTATTGGTAGTACACTCAGATCTAAGTTGACATCCATTACAGGCTTTGGTTTTATAATGTTTTACCTGATAGGATTTTCTTCCATTTTTTAAATTTTTATTGTACCATTTTCCATTGGTATGTAGGATCTGTTCAGCAGGGCAAGTATAAGTATCTTCTTGCTTGTTATATTTAAAACTCTCCATTGCAAAATCAGGGTTCTTCTTTGTAGAGCTTGATTCTTTTGGAGAAATGAATGTTGTTACATCAAGTTTTTCACAGGCTTTAAGTTCTCTTCCTGAATGATATCCTTTATCAGCAAGAACATTTTCAACACTCCCTATGTTTTCCTGTGCTTTTTCTACCATTACAGCAAGGGCTTTGGTATCATTTACATCACCTGTATCCGCAGCAATTAAAAGTTTATTTTTTGAATCACTTACAGCTTGTATATTATAACCAACTTTGACACTGTTCCTTTGAAATACTACCGCTTTTGAGTCTGGATCAGTTGTAGATATTTGACCATCTCCGGTTTCTTTTAAATGTTTTTGAATGTTCTGGTAATTCTCTTTTTTATGATGGTTATGCTCTAATTTATCTTTTATAGTTTCATCAAATTCCTGATCAAGAGCTTGTTCATATTCTGCTATTTTTTTATCAATATAGTCAATATGACGTTTGACTTTCTTTTCATTAAAATTATTCTTTAAACTGTTTTGGGCTCTGATCTTAAAGGAATCTATAGCAATGGTTTTTCCATCGATCAGCTTCCAGTCTTTTAGTAATGCTACAAAGTATCTGAATACAGCTTTAAATGCTTTTGAGTTATCTTTTCTAAAATCAGCTATGGTTTTATAATGAGGTTTTTGCTCATTGATCAACCACATGACCTCTATATTGATTTTACAGGCCTTTTCCAGTTTTCTACATGTTCTGATACTATTTTGATATCCGTATAAATATAACTTCATTAGTGTAGCAGGATGATAAGGCGGACGCCCTTGTTTGTTTAAAGCAAAATAGTTGAAGTCAAACTGCTCTAAATTCAGCATATCTACAAAAGCATCTATGATTCTAACCATAGATTCCGGTTCAACCATTTGCTCCAAAGAAATCATTCTTATTTGATTGCGATTACTTCCTCTAATATGATCCATCTCTAAAATGTTTTTCTATACCTAAAGATAATCATTTAACCCTGTAAATCAAAGCATTAGTTATTGCTCGATATTAACAATTGCAGGATTGAAAACTGCTTTAAAAAAAATTAAAGTTAATGCACAGTCTGACGGTTTGTATAAGAATAGTAGCCGATTTCGGAAGTAGAATTTTTCAATTTACTACTAAATTTGATGCGAACTATAATGTTTATATTTACTACTATTTCGGCTATTATTTTTA
>JADFSQ010000134.1 GCA_022560715.1 Bacteroidota bacterium | reverse complement strand
TGCCGCTTCGCGCATTTGACGCTTGAGTGCCAACTCCCTTAACCGGTTCATATCTCCTTGTGGATCTATTGACGCAAACGTTGGTAGCCCAGTGATGGCGTAGGCGCCGCCCACCTTTTGAAGATTCCCAGTTTCAGTCATAATATTTACAAGGTTGGGTGTATCAGGTGCGATATCTTGGCCTGCTAATGTGGCCATCGATTCAGCAATCGTTCGGTGTGCTGGTTTATAAAAGGTCTCCGGTGTGAAAAAGGAGATATCCCCACTCAGAAGCCGTTCAGGATTTAGACGTAGATATTGTTGTTAATGTTCAAGGTGATGAGCCTTTTACAGAAAGTGAAAGCCTTGAAAAGGTGTTGAATGTTTTTAAAAATGATGATTCAAATGAGATAGATTTAGCATCTTTAATGGTAGAAATTAAAGATTGAGATGAAATTAATAACCCAAATACTGTTAAGGTTATTGTAGATAAAAACCATTTTGCTTTGTATTTTTCCAGAAGCCCAATTCCATATCCAAGAGATAAAAATGCTGGTGTTAAATATTTTAAGCACAAAGGTATTTATGCCTTTAGAAAACAAGCCTTATTAGATTTTTATAATCTGCCAATGCGATCTATTGAAGCTTCCGAAAAAATTGAATGCATTCGTTATTTAGAATATGGTAAAAAAATTAAAATGGTAGAAACCAATATTGAAGGTGTAGAAATTGATACTCCCGAAGATTTAGAAAAAGCAAAAAAACTTTGGAAATAGCTTGTACTGTCCCGATAATTATCGGGATCGTGGCTAAAATAGTTAAAGAAAAAACTTTAAACCTGAAACCTTGAACATTAAACTTTTTTATGCGAAATTTACGCAAAATTCAAATTACTTTATGCAAAATACTTCAAAACAATACGATGATGTAATCTCTATGTGTAGAGATTTGTTTAATAAAAAAATGAAAGATTACGGGAGTGCGTGGAGAATACTTCGTTTACCTTCACTTACAGACCAGATTTTTATTAAAGCACAACGCATTAGAGGTTTGCAACAAAATGAGATTAGAAAAGTAGATGAAGACGAAGTAAGCGAATTTATCGGCATTATTAATTACAGTATTATGGCACTTATTCAGTTGGAAAAAGGAGTTGTAGAACAGCCAGACTTATTGCGTAAAGAAGCAACAAAATTGTATGATGAACAAGTAGCTATTGCTAAACAGCTCATGCAAGATAAAAATCATGATTATGGTGAAGCATGGCGAGACATGAGAGTGAGTTCGTTAACCGATTTAATTTTGCAAAAATTATTGCGTGTTAAACAAATTGAAAATAATGCAGGAAAAACTTTAGTAAGCGAAGGCATTAATGCAAATTATCAAGATATGATAAACTATGCTGTTTTTGCTTTAATTTTGTTAAAACAAAAGTAAAGCAATATTCAAAAAGCAAAGAACAAATTCCATAAAGATTTGTCAAAGAACAAAACATATAATCTTGAAGAACGTACTTTTGAATTTGCAAGAGACTGTAGATTTTTTGTAAAAGAATTGTCTAAAACTATATCAAATATTGAAGATGCTAAACAATTAATTCGTTCTTCAGGTTCAGTAGGAGCAAATTATATTGAAGCTAATGAAAAGTTAGGCAACAAAGATTTTGTTTATAGGCTGAAAATATCAAGAAAAGAAGCAAAAGAAAGTAGATATTGGTTGAGATTGCTTAAACCTTTAAATGAAAATCATTCATCAAATATTGATGACCTTATTGAAGAGGCAGATGAATTAAGAAAAATATTATCTGCAATAATAAATAAGGTTTAACTATTGGAATTTGGAATTTAACCTATTGGAATTTTAGAACTATGAAATACATAATACAAATTAGCAGATTATTAGTCGGAGGATTATTCATTTTTTCCGGACTTATAAAATTAAACGACCCAATAGGGTTTTCATTTAAGCTCGAAGAATATTTTGGTGTTACCGTTTTAAACCTTCCTTTACTTGAACCTTACGCACTTATAATTGCAATTTTAGTTGTAGTTTTTGAAGTACTCTTGGGCGTTTTTCTACTCATTGGATACAAGCCAAAATTTACGGTCTGGAGTTTATTAGGAATGATTGTGTTCTTTACATTCCTAACATTTTATTCAGCCTATTTCAATAAAGTAACCGATTGTGGTTGCTTTGGCGATGCCATAAAACTCACACCTTGGGAATCATTTACAAAAGATATTATTTTATTAGCTTTAATTTTAGTCTTGTTTTTTGGCGTAAAACACATTAAACCCATTCTAAATAAATTGGGCTTAACAGTAATTATATTAGTGAGTTTTATTTTTTCTTTTGGCTTAATATATCAGGTGTTAATGCATCTTCCGGTTAAAGATTTCAGACCTTATAAAATAGGTGATAATATTCAGGAGAATATGACAGTTCCAGACGATGCTCCGAAAGCTGTGATAGATTATCATTGGAAATTTAATATTGATGGCGAAGAAAAAATAATTACTACAAGAGGAAGTTATCCGAGTGTTGATGGTGAATATATTGATGTGGAAACTGAAACTATTGAAGAAGGTTACGAAGCTCCTATTCACGATTTTTCTATGGAACGTGAAGATGAAGATTTTACTGAAGCCCTTTTGAATGAAGAAAATCTTTTAATATTTATCTCTTATAACCTCGCAAAAGCAGAAGCTGATGGTTTAAATAAATTGAAATCCGTTACAAATGAAGCTACTAAAAAAGGATATAAAGTAATTGGTCTTACCGCTTCTGGACCAGAAGAGCAACAAAGAATGTCTGAACAATATGGGCTTGATTTCGACTTTTATTTTTGTGATGAAACAGCTTTAAAAACCATAGTGCGTTCTAATCCGGGAATTTTAGAACTTAATAATGGCACCATAAAACAAAAGTTGCATTGGAATGATTTAGAAGATTTGGAGATAGATATTAAAAACAATTAAAAAAACAAAAGTCCTTTCTCCCGATAGCTATCGGGATGGAAAAGATTTAGGATAGGCTTAATTAATAAGATTCCCGTTTTCACGGGAAATGAATATGAGAAAAAATATAGTAGCAGGAAACTGGAAAATGAATAACGATTTAGCGCAAACTCAAGCACTAATTTCAGATTTAAAAAAGCAAACCCAAACCTCAAATGCTGAGGTAATGATTGCACCAACATTTACAAATCTTTACAGTGCTTGTGAAGCACTACGAGAAGCCAATATAGAAGTCATTGCACAAAACATGCACTTTGCAAAAAACGGAGCATATACAGGAGAGATAAGTGCTGGTATGCTAAAGAGTATTGGTATTGAAACTGTTATTTTAGGACATAGCGAACGTCGTGCTCAATTTGGAGAAACAGACGCGTTACTTGCGGAAAAAGTAAATGCTGCTTTAGAAAATAATATGAGAATAATCTTTTGTTTTGGTGAAGAATTAAATGACAGAAAAACAGACAATCATTTTAATGTTGTAGAGGGTCAAATTAAAAACGGGTTGTTTCATTTGCCAGAGAACGCTTGGAATAGTATAGTTTTAGCTTACGAACCTGTTTGGGCAATTGGTACTGGAGAAACAGCAAGTCCTGACCAAGCACAAGAAATGCACAAGTTTATTAGAGAAACTTTAGAAAATAAATATGGAGTCGATGTTGCTAATAGTGTTTCCATTTTATATGGTGGAAGCGTAAAGCCAAATAATGCTAAAGAAATATTCTCAAAACCAGATGTGGATGGCGGATTAATAGGAGGCGCAGCATTAAATACCGAAGATTTTTATGCAATTGTTAATGCGTTTTGATAGTCGATAAACAAGCAAAGTGGTAATAAAGTTGACTTGAAATTTATAAATTAGATAAAAATTATTACTTTCACTTATGTAAAATGTCTGAAAGACAAAAGACTTATGAACACAAAGGAGAAAATATCGGAAGACATCCTTCTTGAAGAAAAGGTAATCAAACAAAACGAAATCGTATTGTTTAACGATGATGTTAATACTTTCGATTATGTTATAGAAATGCTCATTAATGTTTGTGAGCATACTACAGAACAGGCAGAACAATGTGCTATTATTGTTCATTATAAAGGGAAATGTACTGTTAAAACAGGAGAGCTAAAAGATTTAAAACCACGATGTTCAAAACTGCTCGAAGCAGGTTTGAGTGCAGAAATTGTTTGATTTTCTAATATATATTCAGGGTTCAATAAGCATATTTAATTTATCAATATATTTTTCTTCTAATAACGATAATCCGTATTGATAGGATGCATTCATCCACCCAAAGCCTTCTTGGGTTATATATTCAAAATCGGTTCCTACATTGCCATATTCTGCAAATACCTTGTGTGTTGCTGCAACTACATCATATTTTTCGGGAATTGTACCATTGTAATCAACAGCATTTTTTGTAATCATAAACAGCCATCTGTAAATCAGTTCTTGTGCTTCATCAAAATAACCATAATTGTTTAAGCCTTTCCAGATCATCATTTGGTGTGGTGCCCAACCATTAGGATAATCCCATTGTCGTTGAGGACGATTTTCTGATATTTCTCCTCTGCTTTCTTCTGTGCATCCTGCAATTCCACCTTTTTCTTTTAATAATGGTAAGGCAGAAGTAACAAGTTTTTCTGCTTGTTCTTTAGAGCATAAATTTGCCCATAATGGTGATAAAGTAGAGGCTGCTACAATATTGGATTGTTTTTTTGTTTTTACATTGTAGTCAAAATATAATCCCTTGTCTTCATTCCACAAGTATTTATTAACTGCGAGTTTTCTGGCTTCGGCTTTATCCTGCCAATAATGATAAGAATATGAGTTAAATTTCCCATTAAATTCATTCTGTATTAATTCAGCAAAGTCAGTTTCATATTTATAGAGCATAGCATTTAGCTCTACAAGATTCAAATCGGCACAAATACCTTCAATTCTATAAGATGTATCATGCCCAGACTCTCTAACGGTTCGATCATGTACAAAATAGTCATCCAATTCTGGATTTAATATAATCCCTTCCGAATATACTTTTTCATAATCCCGAATTGAAATGTGCATCTTATCAGCATAAGGCTTGATTATTGAATCGAAATGACCTGCTTCACATTCAGGTGGAAAGCCAATGCCTTCTGCTAAATATCTATTTAGCCCGTTTTTAGTAAGTCGTTTCCCTTTAACCATCCAAACGGTTTGGTATTCTTTTATTGCTGTTTTAAGATGCTGTTTTAACCATTTTTTGTCCTGTGTAATTTCAAATACTTCTCTTATTAAACTTGTGTAAAATGGTGGTTGTGTTCTGGTTAAATAATAGGAACGGTTGGCATTAAGAATCTTGCCATAATATTCAATTTCATACTGAAAATTATCTGCCATAGCTTTGGCTAATTCTACACAATTTAACATACCTCGCTACATAACCGCTCTTTTGCTTGCCGTCAGTGTCGGAATAGTCATCATCGGCGGCGTCAAACGCATTGGCTTCTTTGCCGAACGTCTAGTTCCCATACTAATTCTTCTTTCTATTTTGGGTACTTTGTCAATTATTGCTGGTAAATTTACTCAGATTCCCGCTGCTATCATTTTGATACTCAAAGCTGCGTTTTCAACTCAAGCGATGAGTGGGGCTTTGTTGGGAACAATTCTACTGAGAGCATTTGGTTTAGCAGGTAGCAGAGTCGCAGGTGTCGCAGCTGTTACTCAAGCTGCTGCAAAATCACCCGACCCAGTATACAACGGACTCATAGCAATGTCAGGAGTGTTCATAGCTTTGGCTATTAACACTCTTATTGCCCTATCCGTCATAATGACAAGTCACTTGCCCCCTATTCCAACGACGACCGTTCTAGCCTTGGGAAATAATAGTTCTTTCTTACCATTCGGTAAATTTGGGATAGCATTTACAACATTTGTCTTCGGATTTATAGCCATAATCAGTTGGGCATATTATGGTGAAAGGTGTTTCGAATTTATCTTTGGAACCAAGTCAATCAAGTTTTATAGACTTTTTTTTATTTTTCTCTTGTTTCT
>JADFSQ010000133.1 GCA_022560715.1 Bacteroidota bacterium | reverse complement strand
AATAATAGTAATCATAACAATCCTAATCTCAAGCATTTCTTTTGCACAAGAAATAGACAAAGCATTGCAAAAATCTAACGATTATGTTTACGATGGGAACAAATTAGTAGATGAAGATTTTGTTGCTGCAGAAAAAGAATATAGAAAAGCAATTTCAGAAAAACCAAGCAACATTTCTGGTGCTTATAATTTAGGGAATGCATATTATAAATCAGGTTATTACAGCGAAGCCTTATTACGCCACATTGAAGCTGTAAATTCGGCAACGACTAAAACCGATAAGCATCAGGCATTTCACAATATAGGCAATGCATTAATGCAACAGAAACAATGTAAAGAAGCTGTAGAGGCTTTTAAAAATGCCTTGAGGAATGACCCGACAGACGACCAAACAAGATACAATCTTGCTTTAGCAAAAGAATGTGCAAAAGAGCAAGGAGGAGGAGGAGATGACGATAAAGAGGATGAAGATAAAAAAGATGGAGAGGATAAGGAAGATGAAAACAAAGACAAAGGCGATGATAAAGAAGATAAGAAAGATGGTGATGATAAAGACGATAAAGATGGCAAGCCAAAAGATGAAAAGGAAGATAACGATAAAGAAAGTCCTAAAAAAGAAAAGAAAAAACAACGACAACAACCTAAATTATCTCCTCAACAGGTTAAGAACTTATTAGAGGCGATGAATAATCAGGAAAAGAAAGTTCAAGATAAAATAAATGCCAAAAAGGTTAAAGGAGTAAAAGTAAAAACGGAAAAGGATTGGTAAATCAATTTTTGATTTATGAGTTACGGTTTCAGAATTCAAATATTCGTAAATCGTAATTTGTAACCAATCAGTACTTAAAGTGCCTAAAATTAAAAGTTAAGAGTTAATGAAAAGTATTCAGTTTAAAGTAACAAAAAATCAGTTAAAAAAATCTGCTAAATCAGTATCATCAGCGTTCTATAAATAAGATAAACAAAAAGTGAAAAGTAAAAAATTTGGAAGATTAAACTTAAATTTCAGCACAAAAGCATAACTTTAGGCACTTTAAGTACTTTAAACTATAGGCACTGAATAGTTGCCATAATTCAACAAATGACATTCATAAAACATATATTATTATTTATTATACTCGGAACAAGTATCGCTTCTGCTCAAGTCACTTTTGAAGCTAAAGTAAGCAAAAAGAAACTTGGAATAAACGAACGTCTTCGTATAGATTTTGTGATGAATAAAGATGGAGATAATTTTAACCCTCCAAGTTTTGAAAATTTTACTGTTATTGGGCCCAATCAATCTATTAGAACGTCTTGGCTAAATGGCAAAAAGTCATATACAAAAACATATAGTTATTTTTTAACACCTAAAAAGAGAGGCAAATTTACTGTTACACAAGCCACGATAGAAATTGAAGGAGAAACCTATAAAACATTACCAGTTAAAATTGAAGTTACAGCTGCAGTAGATAAACCTACAAATCCTAACGACCCAAATTATGTTGTTTCAGAAAACATCCATTTAGTTACTGAAATATCTAAAACCAATCCGTATTTAAACGAAGCCATAACTGTAGTTTATAAGCTGTATGTCTCGCCAAATGTTAGGTTGAGCAATTTGAGGGAAATTGATAATCCAAGATATAATAATTTTTGGAGTCAAAATATTGCTGTAAAAGAATTAAAATTGCAAAACGGTTCTTACAAAGGAGAAGATTACCATTACGTTGTTGTACGTAAAATGGTGCTTTATCCACAAAAAACCGACAAATTAGAGTTAGAACCATTATCGCTAAGTATTTCTGTAGATGTCCCAACCAATAGACGTGATATTTTTGGAGGTCGGGTTATGCAAACTGTACATAAAACAATTGCAACACCAAGCAGAACAATAACTGTAAAACCATTACCGGAAAATGGAAAACCAGATAATTTTACAGGAGCAGTTGGCGATTTTAGTTTTAAAGTTAGCACAACAAAAAACGAATTAAAAGCAACCGAAGCATTTCAAGCTAAAATAGAAGTCTCCGGGAAAGGAAACCTAAAGTTATTTAAACTACCTGTATTAACGTTACCAAGTTCATTAGAAGTTTACGAACCGGAACATACCGAAAAGGTAAGTACAAACTTAAATGGAATGCAAGGCAAAATATCAGATTCTTATACAATCGTTCCTTCGTTTCAAGGCAATTATCCAATACCAAGTATAGCGTTCTCATATTTCGATTTAAAAACGGAACGCTATAAAACGATATCATCAAGAGAATTGATTATAAACGTAACCGAAGGCCCAACCAAGAGGAATTTAAATGCTATTAATAGTGCAGTTTCTAATACTAATAAAAGGCAAATTATAGCTAGCGAGCAATTTTCATCATTTAAAACCAAACCAAATTTAGTTTCAATAAATACCAAACACTTTTTTAAAACGAAACTATTTTGGACTGTTTTATTAATGCCTTTTTTAGCGATTCCTATTGCTATTTTTATTAGAAAGAAAAAAGGTGAACGAGACAGAGATATTGTTGGGATGAAATTTAGAAAAGCGAATAAATTAGCACGAAAATATTTAAGTGAAGCGAAGAAAACATTAGGGAATAAAGAATCGTTTTACAATGCTTTGGAAAGAGCGCTTCATAATTATTTAAAAGCAAAGTTAAAAATTGAAACGAGCGAATTCAGTAAAGATAAAATACAAGAACTGTTAAAAGTAAAGAAGGTTGACGAAACCATTATTGTTGAATTTAATAATGTACTACAGAGTTGTGAGTTGGCAAGATATACGCCATTTACCAATGTAGAAATGCAACAAGATTATGACAAGGCAGCGAGAGTTATTACAACAATTGACAAACAAATAAAATAATTTATTCCTGTGAAAGCAGGAATCTTTTGAAACGAATTAAATTTAGAATTGAGTAAACAATTGCATGAAACATATATTTTACATAGCAATAATATTAATAAGTACGCTTTCATTGGCTCAAAACAAAACATTGTTTGATGAAGGAAACAGTTTATACAATGAAGGGAAATTTCAAGAAGCCATAACTACTTATGAACGTATTTTGGATTCTGAAAATCATTCAGCCGAACTGTATTTTAATATCGCAAATGCGTATTATAAAATGAACAGAATAGCTCCAAGCGTATATTATTATGAAAAAGCGTTGCAGTTAGCACCATACGATAACGATATAAAAAACAACCTGTCCTTTGCCCAAAATATGACTATTGATGCTATTGAAGTTATACCAGAAATGGGTTTTTCTAAAATAATTAGAAACATTGTAAATAAGTTTAGCTACGATACTTGGGCAATACTTTCGGTGGTTTTTGTAGTGTTGTTTGTAATTTTATTTTTGGCATATTATTTTTCGTATTCTACGAACAGAAAACGATTGGCTTTTTTAAGCAGTAATCTGTCTTTGGTTTTAGTTTTAATGACGCTAATATTTGCATTTCAAAAATATAAATACGAGCAAAATGATAATCCAGCAATTGTTTTTGCCCAAGAAAGCGAAATAAAAAGCGAACCTAATTTAAGAAGCGAGATAGCTTTTAAACTTCACGAAGGCACTAAAGTTCAAGTATTAGAAATCTATAACGAAAATTGGACTAAAATTAAATTAACTGACGGGAAAACCGGATGGATTCCTTCTCAAGATATTAAAGAATTATAATTGGTTTCAGGTGGTATCCGAGTAAAAATCCAAATCTTTGTTTAGAGTGCTAAAATCAGCTAATTCAAGAGTTTTTATTTTAGAGAGTTACTTTTCATTATTGCCATTCATATGTCTGCGTGTCGTCGAAGCTTTAGCTACGGAACAAGGCAGGAATCTTTTAAATTTTATTTTTTTAATATGTATTAGACAGATTAAAAGCTAACTGAAACAAGTCTTTTGTCTTTTGTCTTTCAGCGAAGCGGTCTTATATCTTTTTTGGAAAGGTTTTTCTATATTTGCGTTGTATAACTTACTATTCTATTGATGGCACATTAAGGATGTATATCGATTTCATTTGGATGAATTAGAAGCCATTGCCACAAAACAGGAACGTTTTGATAGGTTTGTAGAGTTAAACATAACTGAACAAGTTTACCATTTAGCCAAAACATCCATTGTTCAAAAAGCATGGAGAACTGATAAAAAGGTATCAATACACGGTTGGGTTTATGGCTTAAGTACAGGATTGATTAAAGATTTAAACGTTACTGTTAATAATAACAAAGAACTCAAAGAAATTTACGAGAGTTAACAAATTACTTATTAGTTTTCTTCTTCATTGATTATACTGGGAAAAATAAGAGGAGCAATAGATTTTACCGGAATGTAAAGGATAGAATTTTTTATCTCATGTTCTTCAACTAAAGGAATTGTACTATTCATCTTGTTGAAAACGATTAATATAACACTTAATATTAATCCAACTTTTAGAGCACCAAAAACACCACCAAGAAGTTTGTTTAAAATACCGAGAGAGGCAAAATCTGCAAGTTTGGTTAATGCTTTTCCAGCCATGGCAATCGCAATTACGATAATTATAAATGTAATGGCAAAAGCGGTAATGTTTATATATTGTTCGTCCCATTTTACACGGCTTTCTAAAAATCCGGCAGCAAAATCACTAAAATAGATAGCTCCATAAATTCCGACAATTAATGCAACAATCGAAGCGATTTCTACAAAAAGCCCTTTCATTAAGCCACGAACAAGACCAAACAAGATTAATGCTCCTAAAGCAATATCTAAAACATTCATCTTTATAAAAATTTTAACAAATATAAATTAACTTTGTCACTTTGTGAATTAACGTATTCGAAACCTAAAAAAGTATGTCAAGAGACGAACAATTAAAACAACGATGGAACAATGTAGTGAAAAAACTATCTATTCAGTTTGCCGATGGAGACACTTTGGATTTAGATGCGATTATATATTTAATAGGAGTTCAGGAATTGGGACAGTTACACAGAGACTATAAAAAAGACGATAAAATAAACTTAATCCATATTGCTGTTTGCAAGTTATTAGAGCCTTATGGTTATTATGAATTCGATTATTTTGACGAACAAGGTTGGCCACATTATAAAACCATAGAGGAACTACCACATTTAAAAGCAGGAGAGCAAAGCGTTTTAATGAAAGAAGCCATTGTAAACTATTTTCTAGAAACCGAATTTATAGAATAAGATTTGTTAAATTTGCAATCATTTTGAAGTGATATCATGATAGATAAGATTAAAGAACTTATTGCCGAAGCCGAAGCATTTACAACACAATCTAAAGAAGATGTTGAAGCATTTAGAATAAAATATCTAGGCAAAAAAGGATTGCTAAACGATTTTTTTGCTGAATTTAAAAATGTAGCAAACGACCAGAAAAAAGACTTCGGGCAGATTGTAAATAAGTTAAAGAAAACTGCTGAAGACAAAGTTGCTTCTTTAAAAAAAGAACTTGAGAACAAAGAAGACGATAAAGGTGTTTTTGGAGATTTATCACGTCAAGGCGAACCTATAGAAATTGGCGCTCGTCATCCTATATCTTTGGTAAAAAACCAGATTATTGACATCTTTTCTCGTATTGGGTTTAATGTAAGCGAAGGTCCGGAAATTGAAGACGATTGGCATAATTTTACCGCATTAAATTTACCAGAGCATCATCCTGCTCGCGATATGCAGGATACGTTTTTCATTACAGATAACATGGTGTTGCGTACGCATACGTCCAATGTTCAGATCCATTTAATGGAAAATCGTGAACCGCCGTTACGTTATATTGTTCCCGGACGTGTATATCGCAATGAAACGGTCAGTTATAAAAGTTATTGTTTATTTCATCAAATCGAGGGCCTTTATGTTGATAAACATGTTTCCATGGCAGATTTGAAAGGAATTATAGACTATTTTGTGAAACGCTTCTTTGCCGAAAATACGAAGATGAGATTCCGCCCAAGTTATTTCCCATTTACCGAACCCAGTGCAGAAGTCGACATTTGGGATAAAAAACGTGGGAAATGGATGGAAATTCTCGGTTGCGGCATGG
>JADFSQ010000132.1 GCA_022560715.1 Bacteroidota bacterium | reverse complement strand
AAAAAACGGTTTTGATAGGCGTTATTACAAGAGATCAAAATGAAGAAAAATCTAAAGAATATTTAGACGAGTTGGAATTTTTAACATATACTGCTGGAGGAGAAGTTTTAAAACGATTTACTCAAAAGCTGGATATGCCTCATCCCAAAACCTTTATTGGCAAGGGAAAAATGGAAGATGTAGAACGATTTATTAAAGATAATGATATTGGAACAGCAATTTTTGATGACGAATTATCTCCGGCACAAGAACGAAACATTAGTAAAATATTGGATTGTAAAGTATTGGACCGAACCAATTTAATACTGGACATTTTTGCACAACGTGCTCAAACCAGTTATGCTCGCACACAAGTAGAATTGGCGCAATGTGAATATTTATTACCACGACTAAAAGGAATGTGGACACATCTTGAACGACAAAAAGGAGGAATCGGAATGCGTGGGCCAGGTGAAACCGAAATAGAAACCGACAGACGTATTGTACGCGATAAAATCGCATTACTTAAAGCGAAAATAAAAACCATCGACAAACAAATGGCTGTTCAGCGAGGTAATCGTGGCAAAATGGTGAGAGTCGCTTTAGTGGGTTATACCAATGTTGGCAAATCTACGCTTATGAATGTTATTAGCAAATCTAAAGTCTTTGCCGAAAACAAATTGTTTGCCACACTTGATACTACAGTACGAAAAGTAGTTATTAAAAATCTCCCTTTTTTAATGACAGATACTGTTGGGTTTATCAGAAAACTGCCAACCCAATTGATAGATTCTTTTAAAAGCACTTTAGATGAAGTTCGAGAAGCCGATTTATTACTGCATATTGTTGATATATCACATCCAAACTTTGAAGACCAGATAGAATCTGTTAATAAAACGTTGGATGAAATTAACAGTTCCAACAAACCTACAATTATGGTTTTTAATAAGATTGATGCTTATAAACCCGAACCTTTTGATGATGACGATTTAATTGCAGTAAGAACAAAAGCGAACTATACATTACAAGAATGGAAAAAAACTTGGATGAGTAAAATAGGTGAAAATGCATTATTTATTTCTGCTTTAAAAAAGGAAAATCTTGATGATTTTAAAAAACGAGTTTATAATGAAGTGCGACAAATTCATATAACACGTTTTCCTTACAACCATTTTTTATTTCCGGATTATGATGAAAGTTAAAACGAATAACTCAAACCAAATATCCAATACGTTTGTAAGTTGTTATCTACATTATCAAAAGTTGCAGTTGCATCACCTAAAGTATTTATGGCATAGTTTAAAGCTTCCTGTTTGTTGTTTCTTAATCCAAAATCAAAACCAACACCAATATTTTTCCAAAACGTATAACTAAAAGAATTAGCCCAAGTCCAATTAGAAAGATTAGAACTTTTATAACTTTGAAACATAGAAAGATTCGTTTTAAAGTTAACTGCGCCTATTTTTTTGGTGTAATCTACAACTATTTTTGCGCCTATCGAAGACTCGAAAATGGCGTCTTCATTACTAAAAACAAAATTATAATTAAGAGGATGAATAACGACTACTAAATCGGTTATTGGGGTCCAAGTTACACCAACTCCTAAGTCTAAATAGCCAGGGTCGTTAAAATTATCTAATAAGGTAGTTCTGTATTCTACAAGAGTAGATATTGCAAATTTTTCATTTAATTTGTGTCCATATAAGGTTGAAATATTAAACACATCTGTCGTTGGGTTAAAATTACTGTCATCATTAGGATTATCTTTATCATCTAATTTTACCCATTTTAAATTGAAAGTAACGGAGTTTCTCCAGAAAAATTTATCCTGAATTAAATTGGCGTATGTATTCACGGTAAATCCTAAATTTCCAGAAGAATTATTCGGTGTGCCTTGAGAATACCAATTATTAAAATTAGATAAACTACCACCAACGATTCCAAAGGCTTTAATTTTCCATCCAGGAAGGGCATCAATTTGAGCTTGTAAATCATCAACTTTACTTTGAAGTGCTGAGATAGAATCTTTTTTTATACTTTGTTCAGATTTTAATTCTTCTAATGTTTGGGCTTTAATTGATACTAATGAAATAAAAAAGACAGTTAGCAGAAGTATTTTTCTCATAAAATGGTTTCAGAATTTAAAACGATTACTAATATAGGGAACTTATAATTATTGATTTATAATACGTTAAAAATTAGATTTTATCTGCGCTTATAAAGTGGAACCGAAGAACAGGCTTCTCCATACATTACCGATTTCGCTACAGACATTAGTTTTGTTGTGAGTAAAATATAAGCATTTTCAGGGACAGGTTTATTTGCGCAACCTTTTATAATAACAGGCTTGTCTGTATAAAAAGAGATATCAATTTTATTAATAATATCTTGGTATAAAGAGGTTTCAAGAGTTTCAAGATTTCCGACAAGCACTTTTTTGGCAAAAGTGTTTAAATATGTTGTAAGCAACATATATGCCCAACCCGGCACTATGGCATCTGTAGAGCAGGTTAGAGCAACATAATTGTCTTGATATTGAGACCAGTCATGTTCTTTTGCACTTAAACGAAATTCTTTTTCACGTAGAATCAGACCTTCAAATAACCAATCTTTAATATCAAAAACGATACGCTTACCTTCGGGATAAAAGTCTTCTAAATCAATGGTTATTAGTTTGCTGTTGGCAACGCGATTTATTATTTCATCTGACATAAAAAAAGTTTATTTTGAAAACACTCAAACTGAACACTCAAACTGTTATTGAATACTGTTTACTGCGACTGAATACTGGATACTAACTACAGCATTCCCAATTCTAGCTTTGCTTCTTCACTCATTAAATCCTGACTCCAAGGAGGATCGAAAGTGATTTCGACTTTAGCACTTTTAACTTCGTTTATCGATCTTATTTTTTCTTCAACTTCCAGCGGAAGCGTTTCAGCAACAGGACAATTTGGTGTTGTTAATGTCATAAGGATTTTTACATCAAGGTCTTCGTTTACAAAAACATCATAGATTAATCCTAATTCGTAAATATCTACAGGAATTTCCGGATCGAATATTGTTTTTATTACACGAACAATTTTTTCGCCTAATGCATTGGTGTCTATAGTTGTTTCCATTTTAATTTAATTGTGTTTGGTACGCCAAGGCGTACAATTTTATTTGTTTTATCATACTTACCAATCCGTTTGCACGCGTTGGCGATAAATGTTCTTTTAGACCAATTTCATCTATAAAATTAGTATCTGCTTCAATGATATCTTTTGGATGCTGATTTGAGAATACTCTTATTATAATAGCTATAATGCCTTTGGTAATAATAGCATCGCTATCTGCTGTAAAAATAACATTGTCGTCTTCTATTTCGGCATAAACCCAAACTCTGCTTTGGCATCCTTTTATAAGATTATCCTCAGTTTTATATTGGTCGTTAATTAGTGGCAAAGACTTACCGAGATCAATCATATATTCGTAACGCTGCATCCAGTCGTCAAACATTGAAAACTCATCTATAATCTCACTTTGTATATCTTGAATGGTCATGTTCTCAATTTTACACAAAAATACAATAAGAATTATTGCTATTCAATGTTTTCATCTTTTATGGGGTTTAAAATAGTATTACAAAGAAAAATCAAGACAACATCAATTTCGCTTTTTTAACAGCATCAACTAATACATCAATTTCTTCTTTAGTGTTATAAAATGAAAACGAAGCTCTTACGGTACCTGGAATATTATAGAAATCCATTATGGGTTGTGCACAATGGTGTCCTGTTCTAACAGCAATTCCTAATTTATCTACAATGGATCCAATATCGTAAGGATGAATACCTTCAATATTAAATGAAATAACAGATGTTTTATTATGTGAAGTCCCATAAATTTTTAAGCCTTCTATTTCCAGGAGGTTTTTTGTTGCATGATTCAGAAGCTCATTCTCATAAGCTGCAATGTTATCAAATCCGATGGAATTCATATAGTCAATTGCAACACCAAAAGCGATAACACCACAAATATTAGGTGTACCTGCTTCAAATTTATGCGGTAAGTCGGCATAAGTGGTTTTTTTAAAAGTAACTTCAGCAATCATTTCACCTCCTCCTTGATAAGGCGGTAATTTGTTGAGCCATGAAGACTTTCCGTAAAGCACTCCAACACCAGTCGGACCACACATTTTATGAGCAGATGCAACATAAAAATCGACATCTAATGCTTGTACATCTGGTTTTAAATGAGGACATGATTGTGCGCCATCTATTAAAACAGCTGCTCCAACATTATGAGCTTTATTAATAATTTCTTTAATAGGATTGATGGTTCCCAGAGCGTTGGAAATATGATTTACAAAAACCAGTTTGGTTTTTTCTGAAAGTAAATTATCATAGTCACTAATAACCAATTCACCCTCCTGATTCATTGGAATTACCTTAAGAATTGCTCCTGTTTGTTCACATAACATTTGCCATGGTACTATATTACTGTGATGTTCTAAAGCCGAAACGATAATCTCATCTCCTTGTTGCAATAAAGAAGAAAACCCATGAGCTACTAAATTTATACCATGAGTTGTACCAGAAGTTAATATAATTTCGTGGCTGTGTTTGGCGTTAAAATGTGTTTGAATTTTTTGCCGTGCTTGCTCAAAAGCATCAGTTGCTTCCTGACTTAAACTGTGTACACCTCTATGTATATTAGCATTTATAGTTGAGTAATAATTTACAATAGCATCGATAACTATCTGTGGTGTTTGTGATGTTGCAGCATTATCAAAATACACTAAAGGGTTTCCATTTACTTTTCGGGATAGTATTGGGAAGTCTTTACGGATTTCTTCGACATTAAAAGCAATATGTTGAATAGTGGATTTCATTATTAAAGATCAAACCCAATATTTACGCCAAGTTTAGTAGCAATAATTTTATGGATGCGTTGTTTAAGTTCAGGAATTTTAACACTTTCTAAAACATTATTAGTAAAAGCATACATTAATAAAGCTTTGGCTTCTTTTTTTGGAATACCTCTGGTACGCAAATAAAATAGTGCGTTTTCGTCTAATTGACCAATGGTGCATCCATGAGAACATTTCACATCGTCAGCAAAAATTTCCAATTGAGGTTTGGCGTTTATCGTCGCTCTGTCATTAAGCAAAATATTATTGCTTGCTTGAAAAGCATTGGTTTTTTGTGCTTCTTTCTCAACAATTACTTTGCCATTAAAAACTCCAACTGAATTATCTTCAAAAATACCTTTGTAATCTTGGTGGCTTTCGCAGTTAGGTTCAATATGTTTTACCAATGTACTATGGTCAACATGCTGTTTGTTGCCAATAATGGTAATTCCTTTCAGAATAGAATTAACACGTTCGCCATTTTGATAAAATTTAAGATTATTACGTGTTAATTTTCCCCCAAAAGAAAAAGTATGTACCGAACAAATACTTTCTCGTCTTTGGTTAATAAACGTATTATCGATTAAAGATGCATTTTGATTATCGTTCTGAACTTTATAATAATCTACAATAGCACGCTTATTTGCAAAAATCTCTGTCACACTATTAGTAAGCACAGGATTGTCGGTTAAACTTTGGTGTCGCTCAATAATTTGAACATGCGAGTTTTCGTCCACTATAATTAAATTACGTGGTTGTAGCATTGATGCAGCTTCATTTCCTGTCGAGAAGTGTATAATCTGTATTGGTTTTTCTACCAATTTATTTTTCGGGATATGTATATATGCACCTTCATAAGAAAATGCAGTATTTAATGATGTTAAGCTATCTTTTGTTGCTATTTTATTAAAATAGTTTTCAATCATTAATCTATATTTTGGTTTAGCAAGTGCTGCGGATGTTAAACAAATATCCATACCATCGTGTGTGGTTTCAGAAAAATAAGAAGAATATTCTCCATCTATAAACACAATTTTATAAGAATCTATATCGTGAATGAAATATTTTTTTATCTCTCGATATTCTAATGTATTTTCTTTTTTAGGAAATAAAGTATAGTTTTCTTTTAAAACCCGATTTAGCGACGTGTATTTCCAGTCTTCATCTTTTTTGGTAGG